>JACQZC010000057.1 GCA_016207905.1 Nitrospirota bacterium
CTTCATATGTGCACCTCCTTTAGCCTTAAAAGGCTCTGGGTTTAAAACCCGTAGAAGGATAGCTTAAGCTATCGCTCTGTAATATGGGAGGTGCATTTTCTTTTTCATGGTATCATTCTGGCTTGTCCAGAATCCTTCTTAAAGAACGATTCCCGACAAGCGGGAATGACACCTTCAGATTTTTCAATCCCTTTACCCCTTTAGAAAATTTCAGTGAAGCGAAGGAGGCTAAAGAAAAGAAGTGGGGTTTGGGGCAAAGCCCCAAAGGGAAGTACCCCTTAAAGGAATTTACACAAAATGATTGACACTACCCTGCTTTTTCACATATCTTTCTATGACAGATTCGTATTCAGGATTTAAGTTAATGAATCTTGCTCCATAACAGTATAAGCTACTGCCTGTTTTCATTACCCTCACTACCTCGCAGTCAGCCACTATGCGCTCCTCATAAGGCATAAAGAACGAGCATATGACAATATCTCCTTTTGCGAGGGTCTTGTCTGTCTCAATGAGGATACCTGATTTACTTATATCCTGAGATGTGCAGAAAAAAGGCTCGCTTCCGAATCTTCCCTTGATTGCGACCTTGATAAGCACCCTTATGTCTTTTCTTAAAGGGACATCGAGAAGGTTATGAACCTTTTCGAGAAGCTCTTCTCCTTTGAGAGGTCTTGTGATATATGTATTTGCACCACATCTTGCGCATCTTTCTATATCAGATGCTTTTTTGGTGCACACAATTATGATTGAGACCTTCTTAAGTGTCTTATCCTCTCTTATTGCCCTTGAAAGCTCATCCCCTGGCACCTCAGGCATATCGAGGTCAGCTATGATGATGTCCACCTTTTCGGTTTTATGGATTTCTAATGCCTCCCTGCCACTACTTGCAGTGAAGAGCTGAAAATCAGCCCTCGAGAGGATGTTTTTCTCTTGCTCTATAAATGGTCTTAGGTCATCTACTATGAGGATTTTCTTTTTCATATAGACAATTTTATTAGAAACCCGTTCTTTTGTCAAAAAAATGGAGATTATTTAGGCAGGGATAGTCTGTGATAGTTTATCCATATACTCTTGCCACTCTATTGGGAGCATGTATTTCTTTTTGTTATTACACCCCTTGCATGCAGGCACTATATTGCTCCTGATAGACCTTCCACCTCGGATGAGTGGGACAATGTGCTCCATCGTAAGCTCTGTGGGCTTAAATGTCACCCTACAGAAATAGCATACACCTGATGAGCGTTTCCTCTTCCACCACTGAGACGCCCTGAGCCGACGGGCAGACTCCTTTTCACGCCTTATGTCTTCAGTGCTGACTTCTGAGATGAACCCTCTCATATAATCCTATGATAACAGAAAATGATACTACGTAGAAACCAAGAATACAAATCTGAATAAGTTCAGCATGACATTTTTAAATGCACCCCCCTCATACGAAAAAACCGTGAAAAGCCTCTATCTGCTTACTAATCCCTTGATAACATTATAAATTACTGCCAATTCGTGAATCTCCATACTCCTCAGCTCGGATGAGATAGCCTCAAGATATTCTTTCTTCTGTTTAGCGATTTGTTTCTTATCCTTGAATATAATATGAGCCTTAAAATCAAAGAAATCTTTGACATCTACATGAAGAACATTTGCCAGCGACTCAAGGGTTCTGAAAGAAGGCTGTCCAACGCCTCGCTCTATCCTGCTTATATACTCCACGCTTAAGCCTGTCTTTTCAGCAATCTTTCCTTGCGTAAGTTTCAACGCCTTCCTGATATGCTTTACCCTTTTGCCTAACTGATTGGTGAGGCCTTCCATGCCCACCTCCTATTACCTTAGTCATACCGAATTATAGAAGGTAGAGGTGGTTAATTAAGAGAAACTGACAATACGATTTTTGTATTTTTCTTGACTTAATAGGTTCGATTATTTATACTTCTGTAGATTTGAACAACATTACAGCCAGGAGGGAGGTGAGAGAAAAGGGGGAGGTAGATGGTTAAGTGATTTAAGGGGTATAACTTCGTGGAAACACTTACATTATGCGTTTAAATCCTAAATCAGGAGGGAAAGATGAAAAAGGTTATTATGGCTGTTATTACGATTTTTATGGCGATGCTTGTTGCTACATCTGTATATGCACAAGATGCAAAGAGTTATGTTGACTTAAAGTTAGGTGCCTTCTACCCAAATCAGAAAGAGGATGGCTTAAAGGACTTTGATATAGGACCTAATATTGAGGCTGACCTTGGTTATAAGTTTAACAAAAACCTTGCAGGTGAGATAGGGATAGGTTACATTAGGACAACCGCCGAGTTTATATATGACCCAACAACAGGTGAGAAGGAAGAAGACACTGCCTCTGCAATACCCATCACCCTAACTGCAAAAGGCATACTTCCATTAGCAGGTGATAAGGTTGAGCTTTTTGCAGGTGCAGGACTTGGCTACTACTTTACTAAAGTTGAAGCGGAATATGTTTATCCCCCAAACCCTGTTTTCAATGATAGTGTCTCAAAGAGTAAAGGTGCTTTTGGCTACCATGTTGTAGGTGGTGCTGACTACAATATTACCAAAACAATTGCCTTGGGCTTTGAGGTAAAATGGTTTTCAGTAAAGCCTGATTATGGCACAGTAGTATCCGCTGGCGGCAGTTCTCTGGATATAGGAAAAGTTGAAGGTGGAGGTGTAATCACAAATCTTGCCTTAAAGTATAGGTTTTAGTAAGAGGATGTCTTTCTAACCCTCCTTCAACTGGTGAAGAAAGACTGAAGGTGGGCGGGCATATGCCCGCCCACCGCTTAGAATAACTCTCCACTTCACAGTGATTTATGGATTGGTGTAAGGTAGAACGAAAGTCTATTTTTCTATCTTCTCTATAAAGACTCTTGCTGATTTGAGGGCAGCTTTTATCATGTCTACATCTTCCAGCAATCCTCTATAATAACCTGCTATATGCAATTCCTTATATAGTTTCTCAAATTCTTTTGCGAGCTTGCCATTACGCACAGTTAAATATTTTTTTATCATCCCCCTGTATCCCTCAACCGATTGTGGCAAGTCCTTTTGGTCTACGCCTCTATTGATTAGATATTCATCAATTGCTTTCAATATAGCGAGATATGCGGTCCCGCATGCTTCCTGCACATACTTGACATCGGTGTAGGCATTATCCTCAATGTTCGCTGATTTAAGGATCCCCCTTGCATTATTTAAATATCTCATGGCCTCTTTCATATTTTATTTTACCTCATCTGCATGGATTTTTAAAACCTAATCTACGAGCCTCTGCATTATTTCTCTGCATTACCTTCCCTTTTTTATCTCCTCTTCCCTCATGAATTTTTTATAAAGCACCTCCCATTCAGGAGAGCCCTCAGGGAGCTTTCGAGAGAAGGACTCAAGTTTTCGCCTCACTAACTTATCCATATCCTCGCCTATTTTTAGCTCAGAGGCTATTACATGCTTTATTGCCCTTCTTACATTGCCTTCTTCGTCTTTAAGGGTTATAAGGTTTTTATCGAGGAGTCCTTTCAGTAGGACATGCGAGAGGTGGGTGACTTTCTCGGCTTTGAGCATCAAAGCACAATGTCCCTTTCTTTAACGAGCTTTTGCTTGGTAAGCTCAAAGAGCCTTTTATAGTCGAGCCTTCCCCTGTCTATCTGTGCCTCGTGCTTTTTAAGTAGCTCTCTAACTTCTTCGTTGAGCCTATCTTCTACCATAAGCTCATTCATTATAATCGCCTCTGTCTCTGAGATAAGGGTTTCCTCCGAGGCACGGGGCTCAATGAGGTCAACATCCATTAGGTGTAGGACAATCTTTTTTGACATGGTTTTTACCCATGTCTTTGGGATTCTCATTTACCTCTCTACAGGTGACAGTAAGACTGCGCTTCTTGCCCTTTTAATTGCTTCTGTAAGGGCACGCTGATGTTTTGCGCACACACCTGTCATTCGCCTGGGAAGTATCTTACCTCTTTCGGTAAGAAAGCTTCTCAGGGTTTTTATATCCTTGTAGTCGATAAACTCTACTTTTTCGGAGCAGAACCTGCAAAACCTTCTTTTTTGCAGAAATTTTCTTTGCCTCAATCATACCTCCTAAAATGGCTCTATATCCGTAATCTCCTCTGGAGGAGTCATATCCGGCTGGGCTGTTGTCTCGGCTGAAGACCTTTTTGAAAGAAATCTTACTGTCTGGGCAACAACCTCGAATTTGCTTTTTTGCTGTCCTTCGGATTCCCATCTGCGCTCCTGAAGCCTTCCTTCCACGAGCACAGAACTACCCTTGGAGAGGTATTGGCTTACAGACTCTGCCTGCTTGCCAAACACCACTACATCTATAAAAAGCGTCTCGTCCTTCATGGTATCTGACTGTTTGTATTTTCTGTTTACTGCTATTCTGAATGATGAAACAGGCGTGCCTTGTGGCGTGTATCTCAGCTCAGGGTCCTTTGTGAGATTCCCTATAAGGATGATTCTATTATACACCGGTGTTATTGCCCTCCTTCTGGTGTCACAGGTGCTGTTTCTTTTTCCTTAAGACCTGAAAGTGCGGCATCTGCCTGCTTTTTCTCCAGCCTTATAACCATGAACTTTATAACTGGGTCAAAGACCTTGTAGTAGTCCTCTAATTTCTTGATAAGAGATGGCGGTGACTTGAATAAAACAAGGACATAAAAGCCTTTGCTGTGCTTGTTTACCTCGTATGCGAGCTTTCTTCTTCCCAAGAGGTCTGTCTTTAGTATCTCTCCACCAGAGCCTTCTATAAGGTCTTTTATTTTAGAGACCGACTCTGAGATGGCTTCCTCGGTAAGGGATGCATCTAATATGATGATATTTTCGTAGATATTCATCTAACCTCCTCATGGATTTTCTCCGGGTCTCTTGGACCCTGCCATTTGGCGAAAAGCCCTTCTATCTTATCCCGAATTCGGGACAAGACAGGAGAGCAAGGAGTTAGATTTTATAACACATTTGAATCGTTAAAATCAAGAAGATTCTAAAACTGTCCTGCCAAAGTGATAATGTCCTTCAGAATGACACTTTTAGGGTTCAGCATATTGACCATCCTGGTTTCAAACTATTATAATGGTGGCAGATTCAGGGGAAAAGGAGGTAAACATGTTTCAGGGCTCTATGGTTGCAATAGTAACGCCTTTTAAGAATGGTAAACTCGATGAGAAGGCATTAGAGAGACTCATAGAATGGCACATTAAGGAGGGCACGGATGCCATAATACCATGTGGTACAACAGGGGAGTCTGCGACATTGGATTACGACGAGCACTACAGGGTCATAGAGATAACGGTTAAGACAGTGGCAGGAAGAATCCCTGTTATTGCAGGCACAGGAGCAAACTCAACTGACGAGGCAATAACCATAACAAAGAAGGCAAGAAACCTTGGGGCAGATGGTGCACTGCTTGTGTCTCCTTACTATAACAAGCCCACTCAGGAGGGACTCTACCTGCACTATAAGGCTGTTGCGGACTCGGTAAAAGGCTTTCCTATTGTCCTTTATAATGTCCCTGGAAGAACTGCTGTAAATATACTGCCACAGACAGTGGCAAGGCTTGCAGAGATTAAAAACATAGTTGCCATAAAGGAGGCAACAGGGGATATGAAACAGGTAAGCGAGCTAATGAGACTCACTCAGGGCAGAATCACAGTGCTATCAGGAGATGACTTTACTACATTTCCGATGTATGCACTTGGTGGAAAAGGCTCGATATCCGTGTCTGCAAACATAGCCCCACGGGATTCGGCTCTGATGTGGGATGCATGGCAGAAAGGAGATATCTCTGAGGCAAGAAGGCTTCATTATAAGATGGAGCCCCTGAACACCTCGATGTTCATAGAGACAAACCCCATACCTGTAAAGACCGGGCTTTCTCTTATGGGTAAAATCAGGGAGGAATTCAGGCTTCCGCTTTGCAAAATCTCGGATGCAAACAAGGAAAAACTTAAAAAAGTTCTAAAGGACTATGGACTGATTTAGTTTACATTTCAACCTGCAATTGGACATAATAATTCATGCAGTTATACCTAAGAGTTGGCGACAGGGTGAAGCACAAGAGATATAAAACCTGGGGCATGGGAGAGGTAATAGAGGAGATGCACTCAAGCCTCGATGGAGGCACATGCATTGTGAGGGTCATATTTGAAGACGGCATCGAAAGGTCTTTTCTTAACGACCTTGAAAACACCCTTTGCTGTCGATATATGGGCTTAATATTTGCAGGAAAAGACCTGCTTAACCTTTAAAGACAATGAAAGGCTCGTTAGTATTTGAGCGGATTTCAAGTCCAATCGGTTTTCTCTATGTAGTTTTTTCTGGAAAACACTTAGTTAAGCTCGCATTGGAAAAACCAAAGGGCATAAAGGCTGGAGAAGTCCCGGGCTCATTTAAAGAGGAACTCATGGCTTATTTCGAAGGAAGGTCAAGGGAGTTTCATCAGGAGATGGTTTTCCTTAGCGGAACCGATTTCGAAAAAAAAGTCTGGCTTACGCTTAAGGATGTGCCTTATGGACAAACGAGAACATATAAGTGGCTTTCGGAAAAAATAGGCAAGCCCAAAGCCCATAGGGCAGTTGGTCAGGCACTTTCTAAAAACCCAATATCCATAGTGCTTCCCTGCCACAGGATTATCGACTCAGACGGGCATATCGGAGGCTACTCATCAGGCATTGACATTAAAAGAAGATTGCTTGAACTGGAGTATTACTATTCAGAGGATATATAAGCTTTTTTTCCCTGAATATAGTGCATAAGAAATGCAGTGAGGACCGAAAGGATAAAGCCTATAAGTGTTCCTGTTATAACCATGGATGTCCTTTTGGGCCTTAGCCTGTTTTCAGGAGGTATTGCCTCTTCTATCACCTGTATTACTGCAGAGTCTCTTGCCTCATCGAGCCTTGCGACTTCGTATTGTTTGAGGAGAATCTCGTAAATCGCCTCGCTGTATTTAAATTCCCTCAGCCTTCTTATATACTCTGTGCCAATAGCAGGTATCTTTCCTGCTGGCATGAGGGATTCCGGGTTATGACCACTGCCTTTGGTTTCAAGCTTGTTTAATTCTGCCTTAAGACCCCTTATCTCTTCTTCAATCATCTGTATGTCGGGATTATACTGGGTTGCATAAGTTCTCATTACCTTAAGCTCTACTTCTTTTCCTGAAATCCGTGCCCTAAGCTCCGAAACACTGCCTATCACTGCGGTTGCCTGCTCATCCATCCTGATTGCACCTGTTTTTTCCTGAAACCCTCTGAGGGACTCCTCTGCCTTTATAAGGCTTTCCTTTGCGGACTTTAACTGCTCCTCGAAGAAAAGTCTTCTTTCGCCTGCCTCTGTTACAGCAAGATTAAGTATTAGGCTTTTTAGCTCCTCTACGAATGCATTCGTAAGAGAGGCAGACATCTTTGGGTCTTTGTGCTCTACGCCAATAGTCAATATTCCGCTTTTTTTATCGTCATAAGTCTTCAGTGCCATAAGAAGGGAATCCCTTGTGGACTGAAGGCTCGTTGTCTTATTGCTATGGAGATCGAACCTTTCTATTATTTTGTCGAGGACAGGTCTGCTTTTAAGAAGGGCAGTATAGAGGTCATTTGTTGTCTTTATGTTTAAGCCCCCAATGGCAATGCCCGGAACACTGCTTAACTGACTTAAAACCTGCGAGGCAGTATTAGGGCTTGTCTGGCCCGAAGGCAGGAGGAGCTTTGCCTCTGCCTTATATACCTTTGGCATGAGAAGGCTGATGAGGGCAGAAAGTAGGCTGGCTATGAGTGTCATACTGATAATAAGCTTTTTTTGCTTCAAAGCTACTGTTAGATAGTCAATTAGGCTTATCTCGTCTCCTGCCTGCACATATCCCTCTAAAAATGCCTAAAAATGATAGTTCATCCCTAAGACAACCATGCTTATGTTTTCCTTGTTTCCATTCGTGCTTTTTAGCCATGCTGTCCTCAGTCCTGCCTCTATGTCCATATTGCCCTCGATGAGCCTGACTCCCAACGATGCCTCATGCTTTGATGCATCGAGGCTGTCTGAAAGATTGTGTCTTTCCCTGTCATATGAGACATAAAACCTGCTCATTGTCTCAGGCATACGATAATTCAGCTCGAAGAATATATCTTCTGAGTCTCCTCCCATGTGATGACCAATCGTTCTTCCTTCATATGTATAGCCTGAAGTGTAAACATGGTGGCTATACCAGACATTTGGAGAGCCCTTGACATGGGTAGTGGCATATTCTGCCCTGAAATCTATATTTTCTATGCTGAGAATTCTTGGTAAGTAAATGCCCCCGAGGTATGCCCATTTAGAGGGCAGTCCGTTTGCCTCATCCTCGCCAGCTGCCTCGAGATATATCTGCATAGGTTGCCATCTAAATGGTAAGATAAGTTTTACATCTCCACCTGCCTTCTGGTCGCCTGCCTCTCTGCCTGCATTGTTTTCTCCCCTACCTATAAAGCTATTAAGCCATGTCTTAGGGGACTCTGACCTGCCTTCACCTCCAAGAATGGCTGTCCTTTGAAGCCCAAGCTCAAGATACTGGATGGGCTTAAAATTAAACCTGAGCCCCCATAAGTAAGGCTCTGGAAAGTCCCTTTCCTTTTCAAGTCTCGATACAAACACTGTAAATCTGAATGGTCCATGTATGAATGGCAGACGAGCTGGTTTGGGGTTTGTAAGCTTGAGCATCTTCACTGGCTCGGCATTCGTAGAAAGGAGTAAGGCTCCATGGTATCCAGGCCCCCACCACTCAGAGTCCTTTCCAATCTCAAGTTCAAGCCCCAAGAACCCGAAAGTTACATATCCCCTCCTAAGCTTAATGCCTGCCTTCTCCGAGGAATATCTTATCTCGGGGTTGGCAAACACAGAAAGCCGACCATACTCTGCCATTCCCGAAAGCCCAAGCCTCACATTCGTGCCATTTCTATAAGAGTCTCCATCGTTGTTATAGCTCAGTTCTTGGGCATCTCTGTCTGAGTAAATGAGCCTTCCATATGCTGTGTCAATAGGCTTTAGATATTTCCGAGACCCGACCTCTGCCTTAAATTTCTTCTTAAGGGAGCTAATCACGGCTGATATAAATGGGCTTTTCTTAGCCTCTGATTTCTCTGCCTCCTTTATAAGCCTTGCCACCTCTTTTTTTGTCATAGGCTTTGTTGTAAGAAGCCCGCTCTTAATAATCCCCTCTGCCTCTAAGATTAATAGCAAATCATATGTATCCTCGTCTTGAGAGACATTAGTTCCGTATGCATCCGTAATGAATCCCAATAAGGATATGACAATCAGCCCTTGCCTAAAATACGACAATCAGTACTCCTGCTGACACTGCAATCTGATAAAGAATCTGTGTTATGTCCCTTATATTTCTCATCCATGCAATCCTCTGGAGTCTTTCCGGGATAACTATCGTATCTCCTGCCTCTATGTCTTCGAAGATACCAAAGAACCCGCCGCCTGGTCTTGTGGCAGTTCCATCTGCCTTTAGAATATATATACTGCTTTTTTCTGCATTCTTTGTATACCCGCCTGCAAGGCTGATATAATACCTGTAGTCTTTGCCTTTGTCATAGATAAATGCGCTCTGGTTATAAACCGCGCCCACAACCTGAACAGTCAACGGGTCTCTTGGAACATAGATGGAGTCATCTTCTTCGAGCTCTATATCGTAAGGGGTTTGCATTAGCACATCAGGCTCTGATACTTTAAGGGCAATCCTGCCTTTTGCCTTTATTGTCCTCAGGGCTGAGATAAACCGCATTTTCTGCTCTGCCTCGCTCTGTAGTATTTTAGCCTCATCAGCAGAAAATGCGGTTGCAACCTGAGAGGTCTCAACAGACAAAAGCTCCCTTTCGAGCCTTTCTGCTATCTCATTAAGCCTTTCTTGCTGAAACTGCTTAACGCTCTGCCTTATAAACTCAGTGCCTTTAAGATATGCCTTCTCGGTAAATCCGCCTGCCCTCTTTATAATGGAAGAAAGCCTCTCGCCTTTCCTGATTGTATATTCACCCGGAAACCTGACCTCGCCTGCTATGCTTACTGTCTTATAAAGCCCCCATCCAGGGACAGCTCGGATAAAAATATAGTCGTTCATCTCAAGGGATAGATCATGCTCCGTGTCGCCCTTAAGTGCCCTTAGAAGGTCAATGACAAACACCTCTATTTGAGGTCCATTAGGGGTGACATTGAGCCTTGTAAGCTCTGCCTGCTCTGAGGCATAATAAAGCAGTCCGCCTGTTAGGGAGATTACATTGCTTAACCTCGTTACACCCGGAATAATCCCATATTCTCCCTCATTTGCCACTGCACCTGTGACAAAGACAGTGTCTTTTGCCTCTGTAACGGAAAACACCTTTATCAAATCCCCGTCCTTAAGGATAAGGTTTTTCTCAGGGTGAGCTTCTAACCCAATCAGGTCTCCTTCGAGGATGGTTTTGAATTGATGGTCTTTGATCCTTTGAACCTGCACCCTTCCATTAAATGCAACACATATAAGTCCTCCTGCCATCTCAAGCACATCAGAAAGTCTGCTCTCTGTCTTTATCTCGTATATCGCAGGGTTTCTGACATTTCCCGAGACTGCAACTAATTGTCCGACCACAGGGATAAAGATTACATCCTCTGGCAGGAGCCTTACATCTTTTGTCTTATCTCCATTTAGAAGAAACTCATACATGTCAAACTCAGAAATGGTTTTTCCTCCTCTTTTAAGCTCTATCCTTCTCATAGTGCCTGTTTTTGAAGGGCCTCCTGCCTCAAAAAGTGCATTCACAAGGGTTGAAAGGGCTGAAACAGTGTAAGCCCCTGGCATTCGGGCATTGCCCATAACATAGACCCTTATGGTCCTTAGAGAGCCCATGCTTACATTCATTTGAAACCCTGTGTAGTATTTTGAAAACTCCTTATAGATAAGCTCTTTTAGCTCATTAAATGTAAGCCCAGTAACACCGAATGTGCCAATCCTTGGCAGGGTAATATTGCCGTCCCTGTCCACAAAGACACTCCATAGCCCCTCAACATTACCCCAAACAGCTATCTTTATCTCGTCCCCGATACCTAAAACATAATTAGGGCCAACAGGTACGGTCTCAACTGGTGCAAACGAGGAAGGGGGCTTGGCAAAAAGCTTATAGCCAAATTGTCTGAGGTCAGTTGAGATTGTCGATGCGTTCTTGACGCCTGAGATATATTGCTCGAATTGAGATAGCTCTTCTTCTAACTCTACCACCTCAGGACCTTCTTCCTGCCTCAGGGCTTTACTTTCAGGCTCTAAGGTTGTTTTCTCCTCTGGCATTACTGTGTTTTGTAGCCCCGAACTAATGGAAATCGTCTTGACCTCTGAAAAAGCAGGCATAAATAACCCTGTTAGAAGTAAAAGACTAATTATGAAGGTTGTCCGTCCCATATAGCAACTTTTGGTTTTGTTAGTGATTATACCACAACTTGAAGGCGTGTCAACTGGAAAATAACTGGTTTTTATGTTATCATAATAAATATCTTTAACTGCTTTTCAGTCGGAGGTACGATGCTTAAAGGAGAAATAAAAGAAGCCCTCTTTTTGCTTGGACAAAGGATAGGGTCCCTGAGAGGTTATCTTTGATGTCGAGAAGCTCAAAGAGGAGATAGCCTCTATAGATAAAGAGCTTTCTAAAGAAAGCTCCTGGTCAAGCCTTGAAAAGCTACGCAGACTTAAAACACAAAAGGCATCCAAAGAGGACATTTTACTGCCATTTTTCGCTCTGACAGAGAGGTTTTCCTACCTTTCCTCTACCTTAGATGTGCTTGAGGAAGAAGGCGGCGAGGTGTTCCTCGAGGAAATAGAAAGGGGGGTTTTAGGGCTCAGCCGCTCTGTAGAGGACCTTGAGCTCCGTCACCTGCTTCAAGGAGAGTTTGACAGAAACAATGCCATTATCACGATTCACCCAGGTGCAGGTGGCACCGAGAGTCAGGACTGGGCACAAATGCTTATGCGCATGTATCTCAGATGGGCAGAAATGCATGGTTATGAGACTACTATCATTGACCTCCTGCCTGGGGAGGAAGCAGGAATTAAAAGCGTTACCATGACTGTTAAAGGCACCTATGCCTATGGATATCTGAAAGGTGAAAAAGGTGTGCATAGATTAGTCAGAATATCTCCTTTTGATGCAAATAAAAGAAGACATACTTCCTTTTCCGCAGTTCTTATCTACCCTGAAATCGAAGACGAAATACAGGTTGGTATAAAAGAAGACGACCTGAAGATTGACACATTCAGGGCATCTGGTGCTGGAGGACAACATGTAAATAAGACCTCTTCTGCCGTAAGAATCACTCACATCCCTACAGGTATAGTCGTCTCTTGTCAGAACGAGCGCTCACAGCATAGAAACAAAGAGGTTGCCTTGAAAATTCTTAGGGCAAGACTTTATGATATGGGACTTAAGGAGAAGGAGAGAAAACTTGATGAGACAATGGGTAATAAGAAAGGCATTGCATGGGGCAGTCAGATTCGCTCCTATGTGATCCAGCCTTATAGACTCGTTAAGGACCATAAAACAGGAATGGAAATAGGCAATGTGGATGCCGTGTTAGATGGAAAAATTGATATATTTATAAATGAAGCACTTAAAATTCGTAAGGATAAAGTCTCTCTACTAACTCTTTAATATATATAAAAAGTGTTAGAAGTAGTAGTAATAGTTGATAATGTGAAAAAATGCAGATTTACTATAAAAGATACAGTATTGCCATGTTTGTAAATGTGTTTACTCTTAATCGAGTAATGAACATAGAAGGACCAAAAGTAGAATATTAAAAAGATACTGACAAAAACAACCGCATTTACTTATAATAAGCAGTAGGGAAAAATTTACTATAAGGGGAAATCCCAACATCTGTTGGGAAATTGTTGGTAATTTTATAAATGGAAATCGAAAAGCTCTGGGAAAAAAGTCTTTCGGAAATAGAAAGTAAGGTTGGCGGGAGCATATTTGAGCTCTGGTTTAAATCCTCAAAACTTACACAACTCAAGGAAGGACAGGTCACGGTTGAGGTTCCAAACAGATTTTTTAAGGAGTGGATAGAGGACTATCATCCTTCGGTAATAGCCGAGACACTGACAGGGATTCTCGGCAAACAGGTGACTGTAAAATACAAGGTTGCCGAAAAACAGGTGAGCGAGATAAAGAGGCTCGATGCAAGGCTCGAAAGCAGAAGGACAAGACTTGCAAGTAAGGGAATCTATTTAAACCCTAAATACACCTTTGATAACTTTGTCGTAGGACCATCTAATCAGTTTGCCGGAGCCGCTGCAAAGGCCGTCTCTGAGTCCCCCGGGACAGTGTATAATCCGCTTTTTATTTATGGAGGCGTTGGTCAAGGAAAGACCCATCTTTTGAGTGCAATCGGAAACTTCGTTGTAGACAGAAAACAGGACTTCAATATCCTTTATGTCTCCACAGACCAGTTCATAAGCGAGGTCGTCTCTGCCTTCAGGGTGGGAAAAACAGAAGACCTAAAGAGTAAATACAGAAGCCTTGACCTTTTCCTAATGGACGATGTCCAGCTAATGGAGAATAAGACCGCAACGCAGGAAGAGCTTTTTCACACCCTGAATGTGCTTTATGAAAGACAGAAACAGATTGTGCTTTCAAGCGACAGACCTCCAAAGGAGATAAAATCCATGACAGACAGACTGCGCTCAAGATTCGGCATGGGGCTTATTGCAGACATCCAGCCCCCTGAGCTCGAGACAAAGATTGCAATAATCCACAAAAAAGCAGAGGCAGACAAGCTGACCCTGCCAGGGGATGTTGCGCATTTCCTTGCCACAAAGATAAAGTCCAACATCAGGGACATAGAGGGATGCCTTATCAGGCTCGGCGCCCACTCCGCACTTACAGGAAAACCCATAGACATGGCAACTACAAAGACGCTCCTTAGGGATGTCATTGCAGAGGATGAAAGGGCACTCACCGTGGAGACCGTCCTTAAGACAGTGGCTGAGTATTTCGGTCTTAAGCCAAACGATATGAAGGCGAAGAAAAGGACAAAGGACATTGCATCGCCAAGACAGGTAGCCATGTACCTGAGCAGAGAGCTCACGGATGCCTCCCTAAGCGAGATAGGCAAGGGCTTTGGCGGAAAAGACCATGCAACCGTTATTTATGCGTGCAAGCAGATCGAAGGCAGAAAAACTGTGGATGAGAACTTTAACAGGCTGATCGAAAACTTTATAAATAAACTAAAGCCATAGGAGGGAATATGAAACTAACGGTTCCAAAACAAGAGCTTCTCGAAAAACTCTCGGATATTCAGAATGTAGTGGAAAAGCGAAATACAATGCCAATCCTGAGCCATTTTCTTTTAGAGGCAAAAAAGACAAAAGGCTCTTATATCATGGCAACCGACTTAGAGACTGCCATAAAAGAGCCAATTGCCCTAAGCGTCGAAAAAGAAGGCAGGCTCTCTATACCAGCAAGAAAGCTCTTTGAAATCGTAAGGGAGGTCGACGGAGACATCTCCATAGAGTCAGAGGATGGCAACTGGATAAGGGTCAAGGCAGGAACTTCAAACTTCCGTCTCGCATGCCTTCCTCCTGAGGATTTCCCCGAATGGCCAAAGATGGAATCAGGAGAGGAGCTTCAAATAGAGGCAAAGATGCTTTCCGAGATGATAGAAAAGACCATATATGCGGCAGGCGAATCGGACACCCGATATACCCTCAATGGCATCCTATTTCACATCCACGAAGGCACATTTACGGCTGTAGGCACGGATGGACACAGGATGGCTGTGCTCAGTAAAGAAACAACCCCGGTTAAAGAGGAGAAAAATGCCATAGTGCCCAGAAAAGCCGCAGGTGAACTAAGAAAGTTCCTTGACAAAGACGGAGCTGTGTCAGTCACCATTGGGAAGAACCATGTCCTTTTTAAAGTAGGAGAGATTACCTTCCTTGCACGCCTGATAGAGGGCACTTATCCAAACTATACCAAGGTCGTCCCGACTGAAAACGAAAAGAAGCTCCTAATCGATAAAGAGGCTGTTATAAAGGCACTAAGAAGGGTTGCAATAATGAGCAGGGAAAGAAGCTCTGCCGTAAAGGCGGACATCTCAAAAGGCATGCTGACCCTTACAACCTCCAATCCAGACTTAGGCGAGGCATCCGATGAGGTCAATATTGACTATAAGGGCGAGGACTTGACCATCGGGTTTAATGCAAGATACCTGCTCGATGCTTTGTCTGCTATCTCGACCGATAAGGCTGTCTTTGAGCTTCATGACCAGCTAAGCCCAACCCTATTAAAGGAAGAGGGCTCCGAGGCATATAAGTGCGTTGTCATGCCTATGAGGCTATAGGAAGCTGTGCTAGAATTCTTTTAAGAAACCATAAAAGGAGGCAAAATCATGCCTACAGTCACAGAAGATAAAAAGGTAAGCGATATGACTGTCAAAGAGCTTAAGGCACTTATAAAAGATGCTGTCCTTGAAACACTTGACCCTGATTATGGGCTTGAGCTAAGACCTGAAATCATTGAGGAACTAAAGGAGTCAATAAGGCAGAAAGAGCGGGGCGAGGGAATCCCCCTTGAGAAAGTTAAAAAGCAATTAGGGCTTAAGTGATTCATGTATCGTGTAATCATCCTGCCTATTGCCCTAAAAGACCTATCTAAACTTGACAAAGCCGTAGCCCAGAGAGTTTCAGATAAACTTACATGGCTTCAAGAAAACATTGAGGCTATCAATCTCCTACCGCTTGCAGGAACTTTTTCCGGCTTTTATAAACTCAAAATTGGCGACTATCGGGTCATCTATGAAATCAGCCATAAGGAAAAGGTTATTACAGTTCACAAAACAGGGCATAGGAGAGAGATTTATAGATAGCGTCTCTTAGCTACAATGCCCTTCTAATGAAAAGTCCTGCCACAAAGAAGTAGTCATTTAAGTTATAATAATTATATGGAAGAAAAAACAGTAAATAACGGCATAGAGACATACGGGGCAGAGGATATAAAGATTCTGAAGGGCTTAGATGCCGTTAGAAAAAGGCCTGCCATGTACATAGGCTCGACAGGTCCAGAGGGGCTTCATCATCTTGTCTACGAGGTAGTCGATAACTCCGTTGATGAGGCACTTGCCGGGTTCTGCACTGACATAAATGTGATACTCCATCACGATGGCTCATGCACTGTCATAGACGATGGAAGGGGCATACCCACAGGACTACACCCAGGAGACCCTGAAGGCAGGTCTGCGGCTGAGATTGCCCTTACAGAGCTACATGCAGGCGGAAAGTTCGAGTCAAAGGCATACAAAATCTCAGGCGGGCTTCATGGAGTCGGAGTCTCTGTTGTCAATGCCCTTTCAGAGTGGCTTGAGATGGAGATAAAGCAGGAAGGACAGGTCTATCAACAGCGATTCGAAAGAGGTGTGCCTGTAGGAAAGCTTTCTACTGTCGGAAAGACAAAAAAAAGAGGCACAAAGATTACCTTCAAGCCTGACACAGAGATTTTCGGAGTCGAGGAGTTCGGCTATGATATCCTTTCACAAAGGCTCCGTGAGCTTGCATTCCTTAACAGGGGACTTAGAATCTCCCTGCATGATGAAAGGGCTGATAAAAAGAACGAGTTCCTTTATAAGGGCGGAATCGTCTCCTTTGTCGAGCACCTGAATAAAAACAAAACACCTGTGCACCCAAAGCCTGTTTATATATCAGGCGAAAAAGAAGGCATTTCCGTAGAGGTCGCACTTCAGTATAACGATAGCTATACAGAGATAATCTACACATTTGCAAATAACATAAACACAAAAGAAGGCGGAACCCACCTCATAGGCTTTAAATCAGCCCTTACAAGGACTGCAAATGCCTATGCCACATCCGCAACTGCATTTAAGACAGTAAAGGAGACACTAAGTGGCGAGGACATAAGAGAAGGCTTGACTGCAGTGATAAGCGTTAAGCTTCCGAGCCCGCAGTTCGAGGGTCAGACAAAAATGAAGCTTGGAAACACAGAGGTAAAGGGCACCGTAGAGTCTATCGTAAACGATACCCTCGGTGCATTTTTCGAGGAAAACCCCTCTATCGCAAGAAAGATTATTGACAAGGCAATTCAGGCATCGAGGGCAAGAGAAGCCGCAAGAAAGGCAAGGGAGCTTACAAGAAGAAAAGGCATACTCGAGGGCACAAACCTTCCCGGAAAATTAGCTGACTGCTCGGAAAAAGACCCTGCCCTGAGCGAGATATTCATCGTAGAAGGAGACTCTGCAGGAGGCTCTGCCAAGATGGGCAGGGACAGACGCATACAGGCAATCCTTCCTCTCAGGGGAAAGATTCTCAATGTGGAAAAAGCAAGATTTGACAAGATGCTTACATCAGAGGAGATTAGAATCCTCATATCTGCCCTGGGCACAGGCATCGGCACAGAGGACTTTGACATCTCAAAGGCAAGATACCACAGAGTCATACTCATGACCGATGCAGACATAGATGGTGCACATATCAGAACACTGCTTCTGACATTTTTCTTTAGACAGATGCCAGAGCTCATAGAGAGGGGCTATCTCTACATCGCACAGCCACCTCTCTATAAGGTCAAAAAGGGAAGAGTAGAAAAATACATTCAGAACGACACAGAGCTTACAAATATGCTCTTTGAGCTTGCCTCGGAAGAGGTAGAGCTTTCAGTAAAAGGACAGCTGAGAAAAGGCAAAGCTCTTATACCAACACTCAGACTGATTATGAAATTCGACAGACTCAACGAGTGGTTTGTGAGAAGGCGCAGGGACCCCGACTTACTACGCATGATGCTTTCAAAAGGCATAAATAAGGATGTGCTTAAAGACAAAGAGAGGTTTCATGGGTTTCTCGAGGATGTCAAAGAACTGCTTCCAGACAGCCGTATCAGCGAGACAACCTTTGACGAGGAACACGCCAGCTATGCAGTTGAGATTAAAAGGCAGAACTATAAGGTCAGCCTTGATGCCGAATTTCTCTCCTTGCCTGAATTCAGGGAGCTCGAAAAACTCTATCAGGGCATAAGGGAGATGGGCCCTCCTTACGCCATAAGAACAAAGGACAATGGCTTAATAGAGGTTGAGACGACCAGTAGCCTCTTTGAGCATATACTTGCCGCTGCAAAGAAAGGCTTAAGCATCACAAGATATAAAGGACTTGGAGAGATGAACCCAGAACAGCTCTGGGAGACCACGATGGACCCCGAAAAAAGAACCCTCCTTCAGGTTGCCACAGAAGACTCGGTTCAGGCAGACAATATCTTTACAATTCTTATGGGAGACCAGGTCGAGCCAAGAAAAGAGTTCATTACAAAACATGCCTTAGAGGTAAGGTATCTGGATGTCTAAAAGAAATCCCCTACATAGTTACCTTGAAAGGCGAAGGGATGAATGTTACGACGAATATAAAAAGCGAAAGCCATCCAAGGAATCTCCTTTTAGGGTCAAGCCTCTGCTCCCAATGCATTACAGCAGGATGCCTTAAGCCCAATATGACCATTAAGACTGCCCAGATGCTCCAGCCTTCCCAAGAAAAGAAGCCTAAGACTGCAAGGACAAGCACAAGGCTCACTGAAAGATGCCTGTGAAACCTGCCAAGAAATGCAAAGGCAATATGTCCCCCATCGAGCTGACCAATTGGAATAAGGTTTAAGGAAGTTACAAAAAGCCCAATCCAGCCTGCAAAGGCAACTGGATGTAAAAGTATCTCATACCCTTCAGCCGGCACACCAACAACTGCATTAGACAGTGCCTTAAACAGCATTGAATCCCCAAGGCTTAATGTGACATCCATTGGTCTCATAATCACTTCCGAGCTATGAAGTCCAATAATGCTTGCAACCACTGACACGACAAACCCTACTACTGGGCCCGATGCACCTATATCTATAAGTGCTTGTCTTGTTTCTATAGGGGAACGCATCTTTATGAATGCCCCAAATGTCCCTATCGGAGAAAACGGAAAGGGTATGAAATAAGGAAGGGTTGCCTTTATGCGGTGCATCCTTCCTGCAAAATAATGGCTTAGCTCATGGCTCAAAAGTATTGCCATCAGGGTAAATGAAAACGGGATACCCTCAGAAATCCTCCACGGCTCTTTAAGGGGGTTTACACCCTTTTGCAGAGCACCTGCTAATGTGGTAGTAAGAAATGTCAGAAGGAAAAGCAAAACATGTAGATATGGAATCCTTTTCATATTATCCTCGGAAATAGATGTCTGCCTTTCTGAACCCTTTTTTTGCTCAGTAGAAATGCTCCCCACTTTAAGATTCCATTGGGGTTTTCAGATACGGTCTTTTCAATGGCATCTTCGATTCCCAACTGTCTCCATATCTCATCTCCTGTTTCAGGCATAAATGGATAAAGATAAATGGCTATAAGCCTTAAGGATTCGGCTAAGTGATAAAGTATGTTAGAAAGGGTTCCTTCGTCTTTTTCCTTCCATGGCGAAGAGTCCTCTATGTATTTGTTTACATCGTTGATAAAAGTCCAAAGATATATAAGAGCATTATGGAAATCAAGCCCTTTAAAAAACAGGTCATTATTATATTCAAAGGTATGAAGACTCCCTGTTGAATGAGGGTCACGAAACCTCGGCTGAAGATACCCTTCAAGGTCGGGTCTATCTTTACTATTTGTAGGTGGAGGGATTACACCCTCCCTGTATTTTTCAATCATAGTAAGTGTTCTACTTAAAAGGTTTCCTAAGTCATTTGCTAAGTCAGTGTTTATTCTTTTTATGAGTGCATCTTCAGAGAAGTCTCCATCTAAGCCAAACGGAACCTCCCTAAATAGAAAATATCTAAGGCTGTCAGCACCATATTTATCTATCATCTCATTAGGGTCTATGACATTTCCAATGGATTTTGACATTTTCCTACCTTTAACAGTCCACCAGCCATGGCTAAATATGGTTTTTGGAAGGGAAAACTCAAGTGCCATGAGCATCGTTGACCAGTAAACAGCATGGGTTGTGAGTATATCTTTTCCAATAATGTGTATGGTGTTTGAGTCTTCCCAGAAATCTCCATCCTTTAGGTCATTGGGCAGAAGGTATGTTCCTGCGGAATAATAATTAAGAAGTGCATCGAACCAGACATAGGTTACATAGCTCTTATCGAATGGAAGAGGTATTCCCCACGAAAGCCTGCTGATTGGCCTTGAGATACAGAGGTCTCCAAGGGACTGGCTTTTCAGAAACCCCAGAACCTCGTTTCTTCTTGTCTCAGGCATTATGTATGAGGGGTTTTCTTTTATATGTTCTATCAGTTTTTCCCGATACTTAGACATGAGGAAGAAATAGTTTTCCTCTTCTATGTGCTCGACTGCCCGAAAGCAGTCAGGGCATTTTCCGTCAATTAGGTCTTTGTCTGTCCAGAACCTCTCATCAGGCGTGCAATACCAGCCCGAATAAGCCCTTTTAACTATCTCACCCTTATCATATAGCCTTTGGAGCACCTCCCGAACGACCTTTTTATGCTCAGGGTCGGTCGTCCTTATAAAAGCAGAATTCGATATGTTACACCTTCTCCAGAGGACTTTAAAATTTTCAACCATAATGTCTGCATGCCCTTTTGGGGTTCTTTGTTTTTCCTTTGCGGCAATCTCCACCTTCTGTCCGTGCTCATCCACACCTGTAAGGAAAAAGACTTTTCTTCCTCTGAGTCTTTGGTAGCGGGCAAGTATATCTCCTGCAATTGTGCTATAGGCATGTCCTATGTGGGGCAGGTCATTCACATAGTAAATCGGAGTGGTAATAAAGGATTTCATATGTGTTTGAAGTCTTTCAGGAAGTCTTTTGAGCAGGTTCTGCCTTGCCCTCTCCGGTTTCCAACTCATAGCCAAGACAGCACATGAGTCTTCCGCATGCACCCGAGAGCTTGGCTGTGTTCAAGACAAGCTCCTGCTGTTTTGCCATCTTTATCGAGATTGGCTCAAAAGAGGTAAGAAAGCTTCTACAGCAAAGCTCTCTGCCACAGATGCCTAAGTTTCCTATGAGCCTTGCCTCATCTCTAACGCCAATTTGTCTTAGCTCTATCCTTGCCTTGAACTTTGCGGCAAGGTCTTTTACGAGCTCCCTGAAGTCTATTCTTGAGTCTGCTACAAAATAAAATATGATGCGTTTTTTATCCAATGTAACATCAGTGCACACAAGCTTCATAGGAAGCCCTCTTGCCATAACCCTTTCGAGGTAAAAAAGCCTTGCCTCCTCCTTTAGAGAGGCGTTTTCTCTTTCCTGAGCCATGTCCTCCTCTGTTGCCTTTCTTACTACAGGCTTAAGGGGTTTCTGTATCGGCTCATCCTTATGCCCTTTATAGACAACCCTTCCGATGCTTACCCCTAAGTCTGAGTCAACGACAACGAGGTCAGCCTTTTGGAGCTCAATCCCATTAGCTTCAAAATCGTATGTCTTACCGCATTTATGAAATCTTACACTAACAACATCAGGCATTTACCTTTGACCCCCTTAAAACCGAACCCACATAGTTCCATGTTATCGCCTTATTCAGGTTGAATCTGACATAGCCTCTTACACCAAGAAGTTTCCTGTAACACTCTATTATAACCACAGTGTCAGTCTTACTGCACAGGTTTTTTATAGCCTCTGCCATATCCCTGTTTATGAGGGCATCTACGGAGGCTGTTATTTTAAATACCGCCATATCCCTGAGAACCGTCAATGCAGTGTCAAGCCACTGCTCGATATCTGCCCTGTCTTTCCAGAGAGCCTTGCTTTGAGGTGTAAGGATTGCCTTTAACAGTTCCATAAACCTGTCTCTGCCTTTTATCAGGTCATCCGAGACAGCTAATCCGGGTCTTCCCATAGAAAGCCTGACCAGTTGGTCAACCACCTCCGAAGAACGGCTCTTTCTTCCGGTCCTTATGACATCTCTTGAGTTCTCAGGGCTAAGGGGCTTGAAATTTATGCGCATACACCGTGACCTTATGGTCTCAAGAAGACTATTGGGGCTCGATGTAATCAGTATGATAACGCTATCAAGAGGTGGCTCCTCAAGGCTCTTAAGGAATGCGTTTGAGGCAGATAGATTCATTGCATGGGCATCGTCAACGATAACAACCTTTGTTTTTGCCTCAAACGATTTAAGAGAAAGAACCTCTTCTTCGATTCGCCTTATCTCGGAAACCTTTATCTCATATGACCTCTTCTGAGAGGAGCCTTGCACTTCTTTTTCCACTCCTGCCCAGTCTTCTGTTTCACCTTGCTCAGGGCCAATAATAGAGAAATCAGGATGTATATTGGAATCTATCTTTCTACACGAGGAGCACTTATCGCATGCATCCAATGAGTCATGATAGGCATTCTTACAATTAAGTGCTTTTGCAAAGTTCACTGCTATGAGCTTTTTCCCGATGCCTTCTTCTCCTGCAAAAAGATATGAAGATGAGACCCTGCCTGTTTTCAATGCATGCCTGAGCATATCAATCTGTCTTTCATGACCTTTAACATCCTTCAATGCCATACTGAATTATAACCATCAGGGAGGATTCTTTACAAGGTAGGTGTATGGGTTCAGGACATATGAGACAAGTTATATCCCCCTCACCCTAACCCTCTCCCGCAAGGGGAGAGGGAATAGAAGGGGAGATTTGGGAAAGGGGTGGGTAAAAAGGGGAAGGGGGGGTAAACTGAGATTCTGAAACAAGTTCAGAATGACAGACCCTGTTTATCCCCTCCCTTGATGGGAGGGGTTAGGGGAGGGTGATTTAATTGACGCATTCAGTCTCATATGTATCTGAACTTATTCATAGCCTAATATTAAATCTCTTTTTAGGAAGGCTTGAAAAATCTCACTCAATAATGTTTTAGTATTTTTATGTCAGAACTTACCCCTTTAATGAAGCAATATCAGGACATCAAGAAAAAATATGCCGATGCCATCTTACTTTTCAGGCTTGGGGATTTCTATGAGATGTTCGGAGAGGATGCAAGGACTGCCTCAAAGGTTCTCCAGATAGCCCTGACAACGAGGGAAAAGGGTAAGGAGGAGCCTATGCCAATGTGTGGCGTTCCTTATTTTGCCGCAGACTCCTATATAACAAAGCTCATAAAAGCAGGGCATAAGGTTGCAGTATGCGAGCAGGTAGAAGACCCTAAAGATGCAAAGGGCATAGTTCAAAGAGAGGTGGTCAGGGTCATAACCCCAGGCACACATACACCTGAAAGCCCAAAAGAAAATAACTATATCATGAGCTTCATGCCCGAGGCTAAAAAACACTGCATAGCCCTTGTGGATGTCTCAACAGGAGAGTTTATAATATACGAAACCCTTAAGCCCATCGAGGATGAGATTGCGAGGGTTGAGCCAAAAGAGATAATTTACCCTGAAAGTCTGAAGGATAATCTCCATTACTCGGAGACCCTGAAAGAGCACTTTAGCACCCCCATAGAGGATTGGAGATTCGATTACGAGGAGGCATATAGATGTCTCCTCAGATACTTCAAGGTAGCATCGTTGGAAGGATATGGGTGTGAGGGCATGACAGGGTGCATCTCATCGGCAGGTGCACTTTTAAGCTACATAGAGGAGATAGAGAAGGTCAGTTCGAACCTCAAGAGGATTTCCCTGAGAAGCGAAAGCTCCACGATGTTTCTCGATGCCTCCACACAGAGGAATCTCGAACTCCTAAGGAACCTGAAGGGTGAGAAGGCAGAAGGCAGTCTTCTCTGGGCACTGGATGAGACACTTACGCCAATGGGCGGAAGGTTTCTAAGAGCCGCCTTACTTAACCCCCTTACAGATGTCAGGCTGATAAGGAAAAGGCTGAATGCAGTCAGGCATCTTGTGGAGGACTACTCGCTTGCCGAGACACTGAGAAACAGCCTGAGAAAGGTTCAGGACATAGAAAGGCTCGAAAGAAAGGTCTCTATGTCAACTGCAAACCCCAGAGACCTGATTGCCCTTAAAACCTCCATTTCGCATCTTCCGCATATCAAAAAAGCCACTTTATCTTCGGCAGACGATTATCTAAGGGAGCTATCAGAGGGTATCTCGGAACTGCCAGAGGTCATAGATCTCATCCAGAAAGGCATCGTAGAGCACCCGCCACTTGGTCTCAAAGAAGGTGGAATTATAAAAGACGGATTCAGTAAAGAGGTCGATGAGCTTAGGGCAGCCTCCAGAAGCGGAAAAAACTATATTGCCTCTTTAGAGGCAGAAGAAAGGCAAAAAACAGGCATATCCTCACTCAAGGTCGGCTATAACAGGATATTTGGCTACTACATAGAAGTCACAAATGCAAACCTCGAGCAGGTGCCTGAAAGATACATAAGAAAGCAGACTCTCGTTAGCGGAGAAAGGTTCATCACCCCGGAGGTTAAGGAGTTCGAATCAAAGGTCATAGGAGCAGAGGAAAAACTAAAGGCACTCGAATACCATGTATTTGGAGAGATTCTCGAGAGTATTAGGGAGCATTCGGAGCGTATCTTAAGCTCTGCCAGAAGTCTTTCTATAGTGGATTTCCTTCTTTCTTTGGCTGTAGTTGCAAAAAGGCATAACTATGTAATGCCTCATGTGGATGAAGGCACAGGCATAAAGATTTTAGAGGGAAGGCATCCTGTCTTAGAGAGGCTTCCAACGAAAGAAAGGTTTATATCGAACAGCGTTTATCTGGACAGTAAGACCCAGAGACTGCTCATAATAACGGGGCCAAATATGGCAGGGAAATCCACATACATAAGGCAGATAGCACTCATAGCCCTTATGTCGCAAATAGGCAGTTTTGTTCCTGCGGATGAGGCAGACATCGGAGTTGTGGACAGAGTCTTTACGAGAATCGGTGCATCGGATTTCCTTATAAAGGGACAGAGCACATTTATGGTGGAGATGATAGAGACCGCAAACATCTTAAACAATGCAACCGAGCGAAGCCTTATCCTTCTTGACGAGATAGGAAGAGGGACAAGCACATTTGACGGCATAAGCATTGCATGGGCAACTGCAGAATATATCGTTAGGCATATAATGGCAAGAACGCTTTTTGCGACCCATTATAACGAGCTTACAGAGCTTCCCCTTTCAGTGGATGCAGTTAAAAACCTCAATGTCGCAGTCAAGGAATGGGGCGAAGAGATTATATTTCTAAGAAAGATAGAAGAAGGCCCGGCTGATAAAAGCTATGGCATCCATGTTGCAAGGCTCGCAGGCATGCCTGAGGAGATTGTGCACAGGGCAAAGGATGTCCTGATGAGCCTCGAGCAAGAAACCTTAGCAACTACAGGCATGCCAAGACTTCAAAGGGGCAAAGGGAAGGCACAAGGACAGCTCAACCTCTTCATTGGGGCACAAGATGTCCTCGTCTTGGACCTAAAAAACATGGATATCGAAGGCATCCTCCCTGAGGATGCAGTTCGAAAGCTCAAGGAGCTGAAGGAAAAGGCAGGTCTTATTCCTTGACAAAAATAAAAACCTATGATATGAAATTCAAACAGCTTAGCTAAATAACTAATGCTTGCTCTAAAGCAGGATAAAATTTAACAGGAGGTGAGATAAAAATGAACCCTGAGAATCTAAGGTACCACAGAGAGCACACATGGGTTAAGGTCTCCGGTAAAAAGGCGACCATAGGCATAACCAATTATGCTCAGGAGGCGTTGGGCGATATAGTCTATATAGACCTGCCTGAGACAGACTCCACAGTCGAGCAAAACACAGAGGTCTCTGAGATAGAATCCACAAAGGCAACATCCTCTGTTATATCCCCTGTATCAGGAACGGTCATAGAGGTCAATGAGGACCTCTCTGAGTCCCCAGAGATAATAAACGAGGACCCTTATGGAAAAGGCTGGATTGCGGTTATCGAGATGTCCTCGGACTCGGAGGTGGATGACCTTATGGATTCAGGAGAATACGAGAAGTTCATAGAAGAGGAGGCAAAGTGAGGCTTGTCATAATCGGAGCAGGCCCAGGCGGATATGTCTCGGCTATTAAGTCAGCACAGTTAGGTGCAAGTGTTACCATAATAGAGGACACAGAGGTCGGTGGAACATGTCTGAACCGAGGGTGCATTCCAACAAAGGCACTTCTTGCCTCTACCGAGGCATATCAGAAGGCAAGGGGTATACAAGACTTTGGCATAGAGCTTAAGGGCGAGCTTGTGCCTGACATAAAAAAAATAATAGAAAGAAAAAACAAGGTCGTAAGCACTCAGGTAAAAGGCATAAGAGGACTTTTTAAAAGCTATGGCATAAACCTTATCGAGGGTAAGGGGATGCTCAAAAGCCCTGATGTGGTAGATGTCCAAAAGAAAGACGGCTCAACCCTCGTAGTAGAGGCAGATAAGATTATTATTGCTACGGGCTCAAGACCTGCAAAGCTTCCTCTTTTTCCATTTGACGGAAAAAGAATCCTTTCAAGCGACGATGCCCTGAACCTGACCGACCTCCCAAAGAGCCTTATAATCGTTGGTGCAGGTGCCATAGGATGCGAATTTGCCTGTATATTCAGCGCACTCGGCGTAGAGGTAACAATGATAGAAATGCTTCCGCGTGCCGTCTCGACAGAGGACATAGAAATCTCAGAGCTTTTCGAAAGAGAACTTAAGAAAAAAAAGATAAGGCTCATGACTAATGTCAGCGTAGAGAATGTCGTAGGAAAGGAAGACGGTATCCATGCCACGCTCTCAAACGGCACATCCGTTTCTGCCGAAAAAATATTAGTCTCCATAGGCAGGGCATTAAACACAGAAAGGCTCGGCATAGAGGCAGTAGGTATAAAGAAAGGACCTAAAGGCGAGATAACGGTCAATGAAAAAATGGAGACCAATATCAGCGGGATATACGCAATCGGAGATGTAACAGGCAGGGTGCTCCTTGCCCATGTGGCATCCAAAGGAGGCATTGTCTCTGCAATAAATGCCTGCGAGATGGAGGCATTCATGGACTACTCTGTTATACCTGCCGCTATATTCACATCTCCAGAGATAGCATCCGTAGGGCTCAGGGAATTTCAGGCAGTAGAAAAAGGCATTAAGACAGTAACAGGCCACTTCCAGTTCAGGGCATTAGGGAAGGCACATGCAATGGGAGAGATTACTGGGCTTATAAAGCTGATTGCAGAGGAAGCCTCAGACAGGGTTCTTGGAGGGCATATCATAGGCCCTCATGCCGCTGACCTCATACATGAAATAGCACTTGCCATAAGGGCAGGGCTAAAGATTAAGGACATTTCAGACACAATCCATGCACACCCAACACTCTCGGAAGGAGTTATGGAGGCGGCAGAGGATGTCCATGGAACTGCAATTCATCTGCCGAAAAAATAAATGTGATCGCAAAGAAAGAATCCAATTGGGTTACGGTTTCAAGGCAAACCTACAGATACCTGTTCTCTGAATTGGATGTGCTTCTAAGGGCTTTGGATAGATTCTTCAGGCAGTCCAATAAGTCGTTTTCAAAGGATGTAACCGCAGGTAAAAACTTTCGCAACGAGCTCACCGTAGCCCGTGACACCACACTCAGAATATTAGGTGTATTGGAGGTTGTAATCCCAGAGAACAAAAAAAATGCATACGGGTTTCAGAAGTTCGCAGAGGCTAAACTCTTTGACGACATGAAAAGGGATTTCTTCACCGTAGAGATATACAAACAGGACACCCCTGAAAAGGGCCTCTACCTTCTTTATGACTCCTTCATAAACTTGAAGGGCATTATTACCGACCTCCTCAGAAACGAAAACATAACATATGTAGGCTTTACAAACATAGGCGAGGTCATTGTCAAGAGCATAAGGGACAATGCATTCTTTAACCCATTTATAAAAGACATAAATCCCGAATTCGATACAATAGAAAACCATAGGATTTCCGAAATCGTCAGAAACATAAATGACAGGAATGTTAAAAAGGCAGTGTCCCTGATATTCGTTCAGCTTTTCAGGTTCCTTAGACACTTAGGACATGTGGACATAACTACCCCAAGATATACGGCACTTCACTCATCCCTACTCATAACAATCCTCCTTAGGTTTGAGATCGAGGCATTCAGGAATTACATAGAAAGGATTGGCAATAAGCTCGAAGACGAAAGACTGAAGGAAACCCTTCAGTCTCTTTCCTATCAGTTCTCGATGGAGACAAAAAGGGTCTATCTTCAGGAGCTAAAGGATATATTCGAAAAGAAAGCCCCAAAACAGCTTAGAGGTAAGATTGAAAACAGCCACGGAATATTAAAAAACCTCTCGGAGCAGGCTATCATCCAGATTGCACAGGTCTTCAGTCCCCTGATAAAAGGCGAGGAGATATTTTCGAGCTTTACCACAAAAATAGAGCAATCCCTTAAGTTAAGAGAAGATATATATGTGTTTGACCAAATCCTGAGCAGGCTCGAAAAAGAAAAACAGGAGCTTAAAAAAGGAACTGCCATACTTAAATCCCTCAGAAGCTTCATGTCATATTTCGAGAGCTTTACATTCAGACTTCTCAGGCATGACGACTATGAAGAGTTTTTATCTTTTTTCGAGGAGATACAGAAATTCATGTCTGACACTATAACTGCCGAGGAGTTTGAGCGAGCATTGGAGATATGCAGGCACTTTAGGATATTTCTTGAGACGACCCTCAGGCATATAGAAAACAGGGCAGAGCTTCTGGGAAAGCCATTGGATGTAAAGAAGTCAGGGATGCTGTTAAGCCAGTATGTATAAGAAAGGTTTTGGATTTTGTCACCCTGAATTTATTTCAGGGTCTAAGAGATGCTAAACTGAGATGCTGAAACAAGTTCAGCATGACAGATATGGTGTATGATGACAATTTTAGGAGGGGTTTTATGAAAAGGCTATTTGCATTAATTTTAATAGGTGAGACATCTCTCTTTAGTAATAGCTCAAGATGTGGTATAATTCTCAAAAGGCTCAAGTGGTAAAAGTATGCCTACTGTTTTAAGGATAGGTTCTTACAGATTCCATTTCTATTCTGATGAGCTTAGAGAGCCTCCACACATTCATATAGAAACCCCTGAGGGCGAATGCAAATTCTGGTTAGAGCCTATTAGACTTGCAAGAAACAAAGGTGTTACTCCTCGTATAATTCGGGAGATTGAAAAATTAGTCTTTGAACATCAAACTTTTTTAAAGGAGAAATATTATGACTACCATAAGCGCTGAAAAAGAAACAATTGTTGAACCTACTGCTATAAGGGCATGGGCAGAAGGCAGAATGGTTTTTGTAGAGCTTACAGATGGCAGAATAATTGGTTTTCCTGCTGACCGATTCAAGATTCTTAAAAACGCAACCGATGAACAGCTAAAAGAAGTAAAGATACGGTTAAACGGCTATGCATTAAGGTGGGAGTCTCTGGATGAGGATATTACAGTGCCAGGAATTGTTACTGGTAATTTTCAATTACCATAAAGGAGGAGGGTTTTATGAAAAAGATTTTTTTCGCTTATGTCATTCCAAGCTTGTCTCGGAATCTCAAATGTCTTAACCCTTGCCCTCTCCCACAGAAGCGGGATTTAAAACCATAGTTCATTTTTTACTTGACAAAAGGGGTTAAATCCTATACTATATGACTATAGTTTATAAGAAACTGGGAAAGACAGGTCATTCCCGCTTGTCGGGAATCGTTCTTTAAGAAGGATTCTGGACAAGCCAGAATGACAAGCTGGACAAGCCAGGATGATGGAAGGGGTGCAGAATGACGGGGATTAATGTTAATTATTAAAGCAAAATTAAAGCAGGAATCATTAAAAATCAAGGACTTAGCATACCACCACCCCTCCCCTATTAAATTAAAGCAAGGAGGTCTGATAGGACATTTCTAAATTGGCTTGATAATAAGATTTGAGATTATATTTTGAACCCCAAAAAATCTGTGATTTTTTGGGGACCCGGGTAAAGGAGGAGGCGTTATGGGAGAGATTATAGGAATACATGCAAGAGAGATATTGGACTCAAGGGGAAATCCGACTGTTGAGGTAGAGGTTATGCTGGACAGTGGAGCCACAGCCCGAGCAGGTGTGCCATCAGGTGCCTCAGTAGGAAAAAAAGAAGCACTTGAGCTTAGGGACAAAGACAAAAGATACCACGGGAAAGGCGTAAGGCTTGCAGTCAAAAATGTTATCGATGAGATAGAGCCGAGATTAAGGGGAAGAGAATCCACTGACCAGCCTTTGATAGACAATCTCCTCATAGAGTTAGATGGCACGGAAAACAAGCAGAGGCTTGGAGCAAATGCAATCTTAGGGGTCTCTATGGCAGTGTGCAGGGCATCTGCTATGGAGACAGGACTCCCGCTTTATAGATATATAGGAGGCGTAAATGCGAGGGTGCTTCCAGTTCCTATGATGAATATCCTTAATGGAGGCGTTCATGCGGCAAATAACTTAGACATTCAGGAATTCATGATAATGCCTGTAAATTTCAAAAGCTTTAGCGAGGCACTCAGGGCAGGAGTAGAGGTCTTTCATACACTTAAGAGGATTCTCGAAAAATACGGCTATTCCACCTCAGTTGGAGATGAGGGCGGATTCTCTCCTGATTTAAAAAACAACGAAGAGGCATTATCCCTGATTCTTAAGGCAATCTCGGAAGCAGGATATGAAAAAGATATCTACATGGCGCTGGATGTTGCGGCATCGGAGTTTTACGAAAACGGAAAATACAGTTTCGAAGGCAAAAAGCTCTCAAGCAGGGAATTAGTCTCATACTATCAGAGCCTCATCGAGAAATACCCCATATTATCCATAGAAGATGGTATGTCAGAGGATGACTGGGATGGATGGAGACTCATTGGAAGTGCATTAGGCAAAAAGACACAGATTGTTGGCGACGATGTCTTTGTCACAAACACAAACATTATCTCAAAGGCAATCAAGGAGGGGATTGCAAACTCGGTGCTCATAAAGCTTAACCAGATAGGCACACTCACAGAGACATTGGATGCCATAGAGATGACAAAGACAGCCTCCTACACAGCAGTCATATCCCACCGCTCAGGCGAGACAGAGGACACTACGATTTCAGACCTTTCGGTTGCATGTAACACAGGCTTTATAAAAACAGGCTCTCTTGCCAGAGGCGAGAGGGTGGCTAAATATAACAGGCTTCTCAGAATAGAGGAAGAACTGTCAGAAAGGGCTATATATAAAAAAATGTCTGCGTTTTATAATATAATGTAGAAATGACGAACTCGGCTAATCTTCTTAAAAGGCAGGTAAGGCAGGAGCTCAGGAAAAGAAGATATGTGTTTTATACAGCCGCACTTCTGTTTTTGCTCTATATAGCGGTAAGCTTTATCTTTGGCGAAACAGGCATCCTTAGATTCATGAATCTAAAGCAGAAGGAAACTGCACTTCAAACAGAGGTAGAGGATATTAAAAGGCAGAATGCAAACCTAAAGGCATCTATCGACTCCTACAAGGAAAACGACTTTTACATGGAAAAGCACGCAAGAGAAGACTTTAGCCTTTCAAAACCCGACGAATACATTTTCGTTTATGACAAATGACCCATTAAATGTTGCCTTCCTCTGGCACATGCACCAGCCTTACTACAAAGACCCTTTTACAGGTTCATACATACTTCCCTGGGTAAGACTTCATGCAGTTAAAGACTATCTGGACATGGTTGAAATCCTAAGCGGATTCCCCTCGATAAAGCAGACATTCAACCTCGTTCCCTCCCTCCTCGAGCAGATTAAGGATTACTCGGAGGGTAATGTTGTGGAGACATATCTCGATATAGCAGGAAAAGAGGCAGATTCCCTTACCAATGAGGACAAGGCATTCATGTTAGAGAATTTTTTCTATGCAAACTGGAAGACAATGATAAAGCCATTTCCGAGATACCATGAGCTTCTGAGGATGAGAGGTCTCAGGTTTTCAAAAGGAGAGGCGAAAAGCACACTCAGGTATTTCGATAAAAAGGACTTTCTCGACCTTCAGGTGCTGTTTAACCTTGCATGGATAGACCCGCTTTTTAGGCAGACGGACAAGGAACTATCTGAGATTGTAGATAAAGGCAGTGGTTACACTGGCAATGACAAGGCAGTTGTTCTTGGAAAGCAGTTTGAGATAATCGGAAAGATACTGCCCAGATACAAGGAGCTATGGGATGCAGGACAGATAGAGCTTTCGACATCAGCATATTATCATCCCATACTGCCTCTTCTTCAGGACACTGACGAGGCAAAAAAATCAACTCCTGACATAAGACTTCCGAAAAGAAGGTTTATGCATCCAGAAGATGCAGTATGGCAGATTAAAAATGCAATGGATTACTTTCAAAGGGTATTTGGCAAAAAGCCCTTTGGCATGTGGCCCCCAGAAGGCTCTGTCTCAGAGTCCGTCTTAAAGGCAATGAGGAATGAAGGCATCAACTGGACTGCAACTGACGAGGAGGTGCTTGGAATATCTATTTCAAAGCCCATGAGGGACAAGGCAGGGCATATAGCAGAGCCGAATATCCTTTATAAGGCATATAGATTTTCAGATGTAAATATCATATTCAGGGACCATGGCTTATCTGACCTCATAGGGTTTGTGTATTCGAGTTGGAACCCAAGGGATGCCGCAAAGGACTTGATTAAAAATCTCATTGGCATCCAAAAAACCCTTAGAGAAAGCAGTAGGTATATCGTCCCAATAATCTTAGATGGAGAAAACGCATGGGAATACTACAGAAACGATGGAAGGGACTTCCTTCTTTATCTATATGAAGGCATAGAGAAAGAAGAAAGGCTAAGGACAGTTACTGTCTCAGAGTATCTCATGGAGCATCCGGATTCAGAGCCCCTCGAAAGACTCCATTCTGGCTCATGGATTTATGCAAACTTCAAGACATGGATAGGACATGAGGAGGACAACCTTTCGTGGGATTACCTATTGGAGACAAGGGATAGCCTTTCTGAGTTTCAAAGCCAGCACCCCTCAGAAAACCTCTCTAAGGCATGGAGAGCTATATACATTGCAGAAGGAAGCGACTGGAACTGGTGGTATGGAGATGAGCATCTCTCTGAAACCCAAAAGGAATTCGATGAGCTTTATAGGGCAAACCTCATTAAGGTTTATAGGGAAATCGGGAAAGAGCCACCCTCACACCTCTATATACCAATCCTCAAGGCAGATAGGGCTGTTTTGCCAAAAAAGACCATTAGGGGCTTTATCAGCCCTAAAATGGATGGAATAGTTACAAGCTATTTCGAATGGTATCAGTCTGCATCTATGGATGTAGGAAAATCAGGCGGAAGCATGCATAAGGCAGAAAGCCTTCTTTCAGAGATACACTATGGCTTTAACCTCGATAACCTCTTCCTCAGATTAGACCCAAAGCTTCCATTCAGGGAGTTCCCCGAAGGCTCGACCCTAAGTATATTTTTCTTAAAACCAGATGGGTTTAAAGTAGATGTCACACTCACGGATAAATTAGAAGCAGGGCTTTTTGAGAAATCAGGCGAGATATGGCAGAAAAAGATAGATATAGCGGATGTAGCAATAGATGAGATTTTCGAGATAGGAATACCCTTTTCATCTCTAGATGTAAAGCCCTCAGATGAGGTAGCCCTCTCTATCTCTGTGAATAAGGAAGGAGATGAGATAGAAAGATGCCCATGGAGGGGCTATATAAGCCTGATTGCACCTACTGCTGACTTTGAGGCTATAATGTGGTATTAATTAGATGATACCTGAATTTTTGGAGCCTATTACGCTTAGCTGGCCACATGCTGCCATTATGTCTTTGCCTTTGCTTTTTCTTATGAGTGCTGTAAGCCCTGAGCTAATCAGGATATCCTGAAACTTGAGGGTAGATTCATCTGATGGTCTTTTAAACTCGCACCCATCGTACTCATTAAATGGTATGAGATTGACCTTCGATGGAATTCCCTTAATCAGTCTTACGAGCCTTTTTGCATCGTCCTCTTTATTGTTTATTCCATCTAAAAGAACATATTCAAATGTAATCCTTCTTCTTTTTTGAAGGGAATAGCTCCTGCATGCACCAATCAAGGCTTTAATCGGGTATTTTCTATTAACAGGCATTATAAAATCCCTGACCTTATCGGTAGTTGCATTAAGGGACACCGCAAGGTTTACATGAGGAGCCGTCTCTGAGAGTTTTAGTATTTTTGGAACTATGCCTGCGGTTGAAAGGGTTATCTTTCTTGTAGGGAAATGCATAAGCTCGGTTAGCCTGAAAAGTGCCTCTATCACCTCGGTAAAGTTCATAAGAGGTTCTCCCATTCCCATAAGCACAATATTGGTTATTTGGCTTTCAGGAGAAAGCCTTCTTGCCGATATAACCTGCTCTATTATTTCAAATGCCCTTAGATTTCTCTTTAGCCCCATCCTTCCTGTCAGACAGAACCTGCATGCCAGGGCACAGCCTACCTGTGATGAGATGCAGAGCGTAAGGCGGTCCTCATCGGGAATTAAAACGCTTTCAACCTTATTTCCATCTTCTAATCCAAAGAGAAATTTCTTTGTGCCGTCCCGAGATACCCTTGTTTCGATAAGCTCAAGACTGCTTAGATATGAGAGCTCATCGAGCCTTAGCCTTAGGTCTTTGGAAAGGTCTGTCATCTCATCAATCCTACTTGCCGATTTTACATAAATCCACCTGAGTATCTGACCTGCCCTGTAATCAGGCAGTCCAAGCTCACTTACAAATTCCTTTATCTCGTTTGAGCTTAATGCCCTTAGATTGACTTTATCCATGTTTTATTATAACTTTTCAAAGGATGCTTAAGATAAAAGGTATCTTAGTTTTAGCAATGCTATTTGTGACTCTGCCTCTTCAGGCAGAGGTCATCGAAAGGGTCTCTGCATTTATAGACGATGAGGCAATAACCTTGAGCGAGCTCGAGGATGCTTACCGAAAGACAGTAAAACTAAAACCCGATATAAGCTATGAGGAGGTCTTAAACACCTTGATTAACAGGTCACTGATTCTCATGGATGCAAGGAGGCTTAGGCTTGAGGCAGAAAGCGATGAGGCTGTTATAGAGCAGTATATCGACCTCAAGGTCAGGGCATTCGTAAACATATCCGAGAATGAGATAGAGGATTTTTTTAATAAAAACAAGGCAGAATTTAAGGGGCTAAAACTTAAGGATGTTAGAGAAAAGATTGAGGTTTATCTTGAGGAAAAGGAAGTAAACGAGAAACTGAAAAGCCAGATTGAGAAATTAAAAGAAGGTGTCTATATAAAGATAATCTACTATCCTGTCCAATAGATATTACTTATCCTCAATCTTTCTAAAAAAGCAGGTCCTATTGCCTGTATGACATGCACCTGAGCCATTCTGGATGACCTTTACGAGGAGTGTGTCCTCATCACAGTCATAAAGGACCTCTTTTACCTCTTGCAAATTGCCTGAGGTCTCGCCCTTTTTCCAGTATTTCTTTCTTGAGCGTGACCAGAAGTGTGTGTACCCTGTTTTAAGAGTCATCTCGAGGGCGGTTCTGTCCATATAGGCGACCATCAGGACCTCGCCTGTATTTACCTCCTGTATTACAGCAGGGATAAGACCTTTTTCGTCATATTTAAGCTCAGGCAGCATTTTAATTATTTTACATAAAATACCCCTTTTAATCCATTTTTTAGAATCTTCTCTATCAAGCCAAAGTAGAAATGTCCTATCGTATAAAAAATCGTTGCCATCTCCTTTTCCACCTTTTCTTGTCATTGCGAGTCCATCCTTTAAAGCTTTTGTCAAGTAAAAGATAGCCTCCTGTTGAAAAATTACATGAAAACGAATATAGTATTTCCTATGTGGCGGGAAAAGGACATAGTAAGGGCTTTTAAGAAAGGCGACACTATCATCGGGGAAGGCGACCCAGGTAGGGAGATGTTCATAATCCAGTCTGGCTCTGTTGATGTTTTTAAGGGAGAAGGGGAAGGTAGAATTCATCTTGCCACACTTCAAAGGGGTGATTTCTTTGGGGAGATGTCCATACTTGAGAATGTCAGAAGGTCTGCCACTGTCATAGCACGAGAGGAAACAAGCCTTCTGGTGCTGAATGCAGGGAATTTCCTTGTAAAGATAAGGAAAGACCCAACATTTGCCTTTAGCTTAATGCAGAGGATGAGTAATAGAATCAGGGTTCTCAATGAAAAACTCTCAGCACAGAAGGATGCCGAATCAGCAAAGACAGTGGAAATGGCAGAGTATTTAAAATAAAAAATTATTTTCGGGGTGCAGATGGGCAGATTTAATACCTTAGTAGAGGAAGAGCATCTTTATATCATCTCGGACCTTCATTTAGGGAATCCCTCTTTTATTCAGGGAGGAGGATTTAGCTCTTTCCTCAAGCACATCTCAGGTAAGGATGTAAACCTCTGCATCAACGGAGATGGGCTTGACCTTCTTCAGATATCGTTTCCGAAATTAATGCTCGTTTTCCCTGATGTTCTGGAGGCACTACGGGGCTTTTTAAACTCAGGCAGTAACAAAATCTACTACATAGTTGGAAACCACGACATATACCTCGAGGGATTTCTCGAGGACTCCGGGATTTTTAATGTAGTGCCATTCCTCGATGTTGTCTCAGGTAAAAGGCGCATCCATATAGAGCATGGACACCTCTATGACCGCTTCTTTCTTTATCATCCAGAGATTTACATACAGCTGACGAAGTTTTTCGGACTCCTTTTAAGGGCAGCACCAGGGCTTTTCCGTGTCTGGGATAAGGCACTTCTTGCCTTTTCCTCCATTTTAGCAAAAAAGCAGGATGTTGGCTTGTTTGACAGGCGCTCCTCTATCGAGGCCGCAGAGGATATTCTCAAAAGAGGCTTTGATGTGGTTGTCTTTGGTCATACCCACAGGTTTGGCATATACGATTCAGGACAAAATAGAAAGTACTTCAATACAGGAAGCTGGATTGGCAAGATAGGCCATTATGTAGAGATTGATAGCAACCTCAATCAGGAGAAAATACCCAAGAAGGCACGCAGAAAAAAGGCATTAAAGACTTCTTAAAGGAAAATATAAAAGGCACTGCCGAATACAAATTCTTTGGGCAATTCCATAAGGTCAGACAGGACAAAAAACAATATCTCCATGAGTTGCTCCTCAATTTAGACCTGAAATACCCTTTGGGCAAGGGGAAAAGCATTGTTTTAAAGCCTTTATTCAGAGGAGACAACAGGCACTTTACACAGGGCGTGGTTGACACGGCAAAGGAAGCAGATGAGCGAAGATATTATGTGAATTTCAAAGAGGCATATATAGCATTTCGTGGTGAGCAGGCAGATTTTTATTTAGGCAAAAGGCTTTACTCCTGGGGCAAGGCAGAGGGCTTTAATCCCACTGACAACATAAACCCTTATGACTTTATGGATTTTCTTGACAGGGAAAAGCTTGGAGTCTTCTCAGCCTCGGTTGAATATGCCATTGGAGAGTCCACTGTCGAGGTTGTGCTGATACCTCTTTTCACTCCGTCACGACTGCCTGAGCAAAACAACAGGTGGGCAGGCAATGTAGAAGACCAGGTGACCATCACAACAGTGTCCCAGCTTCCTCAGGCAGATTTGAGGGGAAGGGAGGTTCCAGCCAACACCCTCGAAAACACTCAGATGGCAGGAAGGCTTAAGACAACCATTTCAGGCTGGGACTTTGCATTGAGCATCTACCATGGCATGGACAGCATACCTGCGGCAGAAGAAGAGGTCATAGCAGGGACAACATACTATACCCCCAAATTCAACCCCATAAACGAGTACGGCTTTGCAACTGCCACGACATTTGACAAGTTAGAGCTTCATGCAGAGGTATCCCACAGGGACACACTTCACGGAAACGACGACGATTTCATTGCCTATATAGCAGGTGGAAGTTATAGCTGGGATGAGCTTGGAGAGCTTATCGAGAAACTGAGCCTTTATTTCGAGTACGCAGGCGAAGGGATAACACTTGGAAAGAGAAATCCAAATCGGCATAGCTCATCCTCCTACAGCAGGCCATTCAAAAACTCTGTGCTTGGAAGTCTGGTCTTTAAATTTAATGAGGATGCCGAGTTTCAGCTCGGAGGCTCATATAACATCTCCGACGATGACTACTACATACAGCCAAAGGCAACTTACAAGTTTTCAGACAAGCTTAAGTTGAAGGCTGGCTTTGACATCCTCAGGGGCGACAGGGAGACATTCTGGGGCAAGTGGAGGAAAAACGACCGCTTCTTTGCGCATCTTATATGGCATTTTTAAGACTGTTGATATATAATCTTTAGAATTTCCAATGAGGGGGTTTGTATGAAAAAGCCATCAGGAAGTCTGTTCATGGGTTTATGGATATTTGCCTTTTCTTTAGCCATTGTCTTAGCACCTACAGTTTCTTCCGCAATGACTGGAAAAGAGATTATGGAAAAGCAGAAACAGATCCAGCAGGCAAACGACGAAAAAGAGGTCCTTTCCATGAAGCTCATAGACAAAAAAGGCAATGTAAAGGAAAGAGAGGTTGTCAGATATTCCATGAAGACTGCCTCTACAGTCAACAAGATAATGATGATATTCAACAAGCCCTCTGACATCAAAGGCACAGGGCTTCTTACATGGGAGCAAAAAGGCAGAGATGATGACCAGTGGCTTTACCTTCCAGAGCTTGGAAAGGAAAAACGCATTGCCTCTGGAGGTAAAAAGAACAAGTTTATGGGCACTGACTTTGCCTTCGAGGACCTCCGTCCCGAAAACCTCTCGACACATGAGTATAACCTTACTGCAAGCGAGACAATCGAAGGAAAGGACTGCTATGTAATAGAGGCTATCCCAATAGGGAAGGAAGAAAAGGAAAGCGGATACTCAAAGCGAAAGTTCTGGATCAGAAAGGACATCTTCTTTACGGTAAAGGTAGAATATTATGACAAAAAAGGAAAACATATAAAGACACAGGAAAACAAAAACCCGAAGAATGTCAGTGGCTCTGTCTGGAGAAGCGATGAGATAGTAATGGAAGACCATGAGGAAAACCACAAGACTACATTAGCTGTCCAGTCAAGGGAAGTAAACAAAGGACTGAAGGAAGACTTCTTCAGCCTAAGACAACTGATGTCGCAATAGGTAGAGGCTATAGCGGATTTTATTTAACTCAACAATGAATGCAGGGGCAATGCCCCTCTAAGGAGGAGTCCTTATGACAAAATTCATGAACTGGGTAGTCAGGCATCCAATCATATCGGTAGTTGTCCTTTTCATAGTCCTTGCAGTTCTTTCAGTGAAGATTCTGACTATCGAGATAGATTCCTCTGCAGAGGGCCTTATGGCAGAGGGAGACCCAGAAAGACTTTATTACGAAAGCGTTAAGGAAAAGTTCGGCTCTGACACACTTACAGTAATCGTGGTAGAAGGGAAAAACGGCAAGGATGTCTTTGAACAAGAGACCCTGAGCCTCGTTGAAACCCTTACCGATAAGGTAGTAGAAATAGACGGCGTAACGAACATCCAGAGCCTGACAACAGTCAATAAGATTAAAGGCGAAGGAGATTTCCTCAATACAGATAAATTAATCGAAGAGATTCCCTCTGACCCCGAGGGACTCCGTCAAATCAAGGAAGATGCCCAAAGAAACGATGTATTCCTTAAAAACCTTATATCGAAAGACTCAAAGATTACAGGCATCAATATATTTACCGAGAGAAAGCCTGATGACAAAAAGTTCAATGAGAGATTCTCTGCAGAGCTTGATAGGCTTATTTCCAAGCACAAAGGAGACTACAGGGTCTATCAGATAGGAAACCCCATGACAAAGGTCTCTTTCAGCTCCAATATACAGAAAGACCAGCAGACACTCATCCCGTGGTCAGTAGCATTCCTTATATTTCTTTTACTTATAACCCTCAGGAGCTCGACTGCGGCAATGCTTCCAATCATTACGGGCGGATTGAGCATCCTTGCCACATTGGGGTTTATGACCCTCATAGGGTATCCGATAAATGTAATCACTGCCATTGTCCCAGCGCTCCTTATAGCAATAGGCTGTACAGAGGACATTCACATGATATCGGAGTACTTTACAGGCTTAAGGGAAGGAAAAAACAAAAAGGATGCAATCATATACATGGCAACGAAGTGCGGGCTTCCAATACTTCTTACCTCTGCTACGACTGTTTTAGGATTTAGCTCTCTGGCATTCAACAAGATTACGATTCTCAAGCAGTTTGGAATCGTTGCCTCGTTTGGACTTTCGATTAACTTCATTATCTCCATTATTGTGATCCCGAGTTTTCTTCAGTTTATGCCTGTGCCCAAGGTATTTAAGAAAGAAAAACCTAAGAAATCAAGAAGGTATATAGATGCATTTACAGACTGGTTCATCAGGCTTAATACGAAACACAGGCGCCTTATCGTTGTCGGGATTTTGGCAATAGTTGCCGTTGCCGTAGCAGGCTGGTTCAGGCTTAAGGTTAATACGGATTTTATCAGCTATTTTAAGGAGGGCTCTTTAATAAGACAGCGGGTTGATAGCATCCATAATGACCTCTCAGGGGCATTGAGCTTTAACATCGTTGTGGAGACAGGAAAAGAAGATGCAGTCAAAGACCCATCTGTCCTTAAGCAGATTGCCGGGCTTCAGGAGTATATGGATGGCATGGGAAAATTCGACAAAAGCATTTCTTTGTCAGACTACATAAGGGTGATGAACAAGGAGATGAATGCCGGGAAAAAGGAGATGCAGGTCATCCCTGATTCAAAAAACCTTATTGCCCAGTACCTGCTCCTTATGGCAGAGGAAGATACAAAAAGCTATGTGGATTCGGATTATTCGACTGCAAATATTCTTGTCAGGCACAATATCACAAGCTCTGCGGAACTTACAAAGTATATAGATGAGATTCAAGGGTACATTGCAAAGAACTTCTCTAAGGACCTGTCGGTGAGGTTTACAGGAGAAGGGGTTTTGATTAACAATGCGGCAGACTATATGGCAAAAGGTCAGGCGACATCTCTCATCTCTTCGCTCTTAACTATCTTTGCAATCATGGCATTCCTGTTCATGTCAATAAGGGCAGGGGTAATCTCTATGATTCCCAATATGGTGCCTATAATACTTAATTTTGGAATTATGGGCTGGTTCGGGATTCCCCTTAATACAGGCACATGCATGGTAGCCGCAATTGCATTGGGCATTGCGGTCGATGATACAACCCATTTCATGGCACGGTATTACGGAGAGCTGAAAAAAACGAATGACCAGAAACAGGCAATACTTGATTCCTTAAGAGGCGAAGGAGAGCCTGTTCTTTTGTCCTCAATAGCACTTGCAGCAGGCTTTGCAATCTTAGGGCTTTCGGAGTTTAATCCAACGATTCAGTTCGGGCTTCTTTCAGCAGTGGTAATGCTTATCGGATATGTATCGGAGATGCTCATTACCCCGCTTCTTCTTGAGTCGGTCCAGCTTGTAACGCTCTGGGATTTCCTCCGCGTGAAGCTTAAAAAAGACATCACAAAGATTAGCCCGATATTTGTAAATCTAAGTAAGTCCGAGGCTAAAAAGGTTATCCTTCTTGGAAGCATCCGCTCTGCATCCAATGGGGAATACATTATCCGTCAGGGAGAGGCAGGCACAGAGATGTATATGATTATAACAGGCTCTGTTAAGGCAACTGTCGAGGCCGAAGGCAAAGGCAAAGAGCTTGGAACACTCAAGGAAGGAGATATTGTAGGAGAAATGGCATTCGTAGGTGGTGGCACACGCTCTGCCAATATCATTTCGCTTGACGAAACAGAGCTTTTAAAGATTGACTATAAGTCCCTCGAAAGGGTAAGAAAAAGATTCCCTAAGATAGCTGCAAAGCTCTTTATGAACATCTCACATATCCTTAGCGACAGGTTGAGGGCACAGAATGTTTTAGGGACAGGTTAGGTTAATCCAATCTGTAGCATCTGTTACACCTTATACACTCCGAGATGAGGGGGTTTGGCTTATTTGCCATAGGGCAGTCCTTTGTGCTTATGTAGCCTTTATCTTTCCTTGAAAGAACTCCTGTAAGTGCAGAGACAGGGCAGAGATACCTGCACCAGAGCCTCTTTACACGAAGGCTTAGAAGAAGGCTTATTCCGACCAGAGACCATGTAAGGATATTTCCATGAAAGGAAAAAAGCGTGACATATGTCTCATAGTTTCCAAACTCAGGCCTGCCAGTTACAAAAACCGAAACAATAATAAGCCATAGAAGAAGATATTTGGTATTCCTCCATCTGTCATCTATCTTAGGAGGTATTTCCCATTTTCTTAAAGGCAATCTGCCTATAAACTCCGATATTGCACCGAATGGGCAGAGCCATCCGCAATAAAACCTGCCTGCAATCAATATAGAAAACAGACTGCTTATAACTATTGCATACCAGAGGGTATCAGTAGATGTCCTTAAAAGGAGAAGGTTAAATACATGCAAGATAGAAAAGGGACTCGAAAGATATATCCCTATGACTACAATGCTTAGGATAAGGCTTAAATCCCTCAGCCTAAGAAGCCTATTAGAGAGTCTTGTGATGAAATATGAGCCGAGGGAAAGGAGGAAAAGCACAAGGTATATAATCCATTTTATGTTGGTGCCCTTAGGCTTCACCTCTTCTATGACCTCTATGCCCATGACAGAGGAGGCAATAGCCCTCGATGATTTCCTTACAGCACTAAGGAGGGCAGAGACGCTTACAGTTGCCCTGCTTATGCCCATGATGTCTTTGTCTTCCTCAAACGGGTCGTTTATGTCCTTTCCTAAGAATTGCCCTAAGAACTCAGGTGTCTCCATGCTATGCACATAATTAGGGGTCTCTTTATGCTCAAGGAGCTTTATGCCGTAAATCTTCCCTTCGGGGCTAAGTGAAACGAGAACCTTTATAGGTCCTGCATAGCCTCTTATGGATGGCATGACATCGTATGTGTTGAATGCGATAATGCCTTCCCTTGAAGGATAATAAGTATCTTCCTTTTTGAGGAACTCTGTATCAGGCGAAACCTCTTTCAGGTAAAGAGATTCATCCACCTTCTGCTCGGGCGAGATTTTCTTAATCGCATACCCAGAAAAGAGGGATAGGAGAAATACTATAAGGAGCGTGAGCCTTCTCCCTTTCATAGGGAAGATTATAACCTCCTTTGGATTGCTATTTCTACAGACAAGGGCAAAATTCAGCTTGTCAAGCCAAAATACAAATGTCCTATTTTGTTATTTAGTGGTTTCTGACTACCTCTTTATTCCGCTTAAATCCCTTTTGTCAAGGAAAAAAGAACTATGGTTTATACAGCTTTGTCATTCCCCCTTTTTCATAGATGACAGGAGGCTGAATATAGGATTAAAAGGTAAGAAGGGCTGATTTACAGGATGTAGAGGGTTTATGTTATATTAAAATAAAATTTCTTAAGGAGAAGGATTTATGCTCAAGCACAAAGCAAGTTATATAGTTTCCGTTGTTGGTGCAACAGGTGCAGTTGGAAACGAGATGATAACTTGTCTTGAGTCCAGGAAATTTCCGATTGAAAGGCTTCTGCTTTTTGCCTCGGAGCGCTCAGAGGGCTTAAAGATTAATTTTCGTGGGCACGAAATCCCTGTAGAGACCATTAATGAGGACTCTTTCAAGGGCATAGATATTGCGCTTTTTTCAGCAGGCGGGGAGCGCTCTAAGCTCTGGGCTCCTATCGCCGCTAACTCAGGCTGTGTTGTCATTGACAATTCAAGCCAGTGGAGGATGGACCCAAATGTTCCGCTTGTTGTCCCTGAGGTCAACAGCCATGACCTCAAGTGGCATAAGGGCATAATTGCAAACCCCAACTGCTCCACCATACAGATGGTCGTTGTGCTTAAGCCCATACACGATGCAGGAAGGATAAAAAGGGTTGTGGTCACGACATTTCAGTCTGTCTCGGGCACTGGCAAAAAGGCAATGGATGAGCTCCTCGAGCAGACAAAAGACATCCTCGGCTTTAAGCCTGTCAGGTGCAATGTCTATCCCCATCAGATTGCATTCAACATCCTGCCTCACATAGACAAGTTCCTTCCTAATGGCTATACAAAAGAAGAGATGAAGATGGTCAATGAGACAAGAAAGATAATGGGCGACGAAACTATAAAGGTGACTGCAACCACTGTAAGGGTGCCTGTGTTTAGATGTCATTCGGAGAGCTTAAACATAGAGACCCAAAAGAAGCTCACCCCGGATGAGGTGAGGGCAATTCTTTCAAGGGCATCTGGTGTTGTGGTTTATGATGCGCCCGAAAAAAATATTTACCCCATTCCTGTTGATGTTGCAGGTAAAGACGAAACCTATGTAGGAAGAATTCGGCAGGACGACTCCATACCTAATGGCATAAACATGTGGATAGTTGCGGATAACCTAAGAAAAGGTGCTGCACTTAATGCAGTTCAGATCGCAGAAAAACTCATTGAATTGGCTTAATTCTTGCTATTTAAATAAATGGTTCTATATAATATTAATATATAACATTGTTATATAACATAGGTATTATGAGACTTTTAACCCGAAAGAAGGTAGCTTTTTTTCTGCGCGGAAAGACACTATTGTGTGTGATAGCACTCTGTTTTATTTGTGCCTGTGCCACAAAAATCCCGGTTGTTATTCAGAAAGACATCGAGGTAATAAGGCATCCCTTACAGGTATCAGAGGATGAAAAATCCGTATCCATACTAAAGGCAATCGAGGAAAGAAACAGGACAATAGAGGACGACCCATCGTGGATTAAAAACTCCTATACAGGTCTCAATATTAGAAGTCTTCGCACTATTGCAGAAAAGGAGTATTCCGAGTATAAGAAATATCTAGATAACGGCACTGTTTATATCATAGTTCATCCTGCCTATTATCCATTCTTTCAGCATAAGAAGTTTGCGGATGAGGATGGGGAGTTCTCGAAGGGAAATGTAGTTGAGAGGCTCCTTTCAATCCCTGCCCAGAATCTAATCTTCTCTGTGCTTCAGGCTCAGGAAAGACGCATGAGGGATTTCCTTGAATATAAATCCACAGAGGAAAAGCTGATTATCATTATTCTGCCCCGAAACTACCAGAAGTACTCGGGTTATATCTATAAAAGCGGCCCTGATGAGTATACCCGTTACCTGAACGAAGTAACTAATGAATCCGAGTCCGTCTTTTATCTGGATTCAAGGACCTCAACGAGAGGCTATCTGAAGGAAGACGATACTATCAAACTGGTAGAATTCCTTGCGGCAATCAATGCAAAAAAGGTTCTTATAGGCGGTGGCTATGTAGGCAGGTGCCTTGAGGACTTTTATGTGGATTTTTCGGAGACATACGGCACAGATTCATTGTATATGGTTCCTGAACTGTCCGATATATCTCCAAAGGAATTAAACGGCCATCTGGCAGTTAGCCTGCTTAAGCCTGATGGCACAATAGATATACTAACTGCAACAGAGAACTTAAAAAGCAACATATACGGTGCACAGGACATTCGGCCCAATGTCATGAACCTTCAATGAAAAAGGTTCTGATGAAGGGCAACGAGGCAGTGGCAGAGTCGGCAATTCAGGCAGGCTGTCGTTTTTACGCAGGTTATCCAATAACCCCCCAGAACGAGATTCCAGAATACATGTCATGGCGTATGCAGGATGTAGGAGGTACATTTATTCAGGCAGAAAGCGAGATTTCGGCAATAAACATGGTTTACGGTGCATCATCGGCAGGGCAAAGGGCAATGACCTCCTCAAGCAGTCCGGGTATAAGCCTCAAGCAAGAAGGAATCTCCTTTCTTGCTTCTGCCGAACTACCTGCGGTCATCGTGAACATGCAAAGAGGCGGCCCAGGGCTTGGAAATATATCAGGCAGTCAGGCAGATTACTTTCAGGCTGTAAAAGGCGGAGGGCATGGAGATTACAAGTGCCTCGTTTATGCACCTTACAGCGTTCAGGAACTCTGGGACCTTACAATGCTTGCCTTTGACAGGGCAGACCTCTATAGAAACCCCGTCATAATCCTTTCAGACGGAATCATGGGACAGACAATGGAGCCCCTGTTTCAAACCCCTTATGAGAAGCCTTCACTACCTGAAAAAACATGGGCATTAAGGGGTGCAAAAGGCAGGGCACCAAATGTCATAAAAACCCTTTATATGGCAGAAGGAGAGCTTGAGGAAAAAAACATGGCAAGGCAAGCTAAATATAAAAAAATAAAAGAAAACGAGGTCTTGTTCGAGGAACTGCAAACAGACGATGCGGACATTATTGTGGTTGCCTTTGGAGTGTCTGCAAGACTTGCCCTGCCTGCACAAAGAAAACTCAGAAAAGAGGGCATTAAAATTGGGCTTTTCAGACCAATAACGCTTTTCCCATTTCCAGAGAAACAGATAAGCAGTCTTGCAAAAAGGGTCAAGAGGTTCGTAGTAGTAGAGTTGAATGCAGGACAGATGGTTGAGGATGTGAGGCAATATGTTTGTGGAAAGGCAGAGGTAGTGCTTTATGGAAGGCCTGGAGGCTCCATAGTGACTGCCGAAGAGGTATACGAGAAGCTAAAAGAAATAACCTCTTAAACCGCTTTGGAAAAATAAAAACAGTTTAAAATTGCCGATAGAAATCCTCTCAACCGTGATACAAAAATGTTAAATTAATCTATGAGTAGGATTTCTGTTTTGGTTAGCAAGCCTATCATTCACCTGTGCCTCATAGCCCTCATTGGCATTCTTTCATACTCAAATACATTTAATTCACCTTTTCAATGGGATGAGAAAAGTTTTATAGCGAAAAACCCTATCGTTAAAGACCTTTCCTATTTCCTTGAGCCATCAAAGGCAAAGGGATTTGAATACTATGGTGCCTTCAAAGGCAGATTCATTGGCTACCTCACATTTGCACTAAATTACAAACTGCATGGACTCGATGTCACTGGCTATCATGTATTCAATATATCAATTCATATCCTTAATGCCATGCTTGTGTATTTTCTTGTAGCATTGACTTTCAGAACTCCTTATCTAAGTAATCCCCCTTCATCCCCCTTTAATAAAGGGGGAAAAGAGGGGGTGCAACCTGCTAACATAGGTAACAGATTAACCTACGGACATGGGTAACAGTATAATGGCAGAGCAAGGAGGTATTGCGATGTCATGAAGAGAGGTGAGACCTATGGACGAGAGAGTGAGTTTGATTTCGGACTGGCTTAAAGGTTGTTTCACAATCACAGAGCTTTCGGTTACTTACGGTGTCAGCCGCAAGACGGTCTATAAGTGGATCAACCGGTATGACACTGAT
>JACQZC010000058.1 GCA_016207905.1 Nitrospirota bacterium
GCCAACACCTGCTGTCCCTGCTGGCCCAGTATAACACGCCCTCGTCTCTCCTTCCTCACACCCACCTGCACAGACCTTGACGCTTTCTTTTTGAGTCGGGCATATCCATTCATAGATACCTGCTGTATATATACAATCAAAACAAACTCTTGGATATCCCAACCAGACACACGAATAACATGAATTACCCCCTGGGTGGCAAGGGGAACTACAAAAAGGATTACATTTATTAGCCGTTTGTTCAAGACACTGTTGCATAGTGCCATATACCTTTATTTGATGAGTAGCCTCATATTTAAATCTACCGCTATAACATATATTAGTGCTGCGACCGCTTCCGTATTGACAAGGCTCACAAAAACAACTTTCTATTGCCTGCCACTTCCCTGCATTCGTAATCCTCACATCCTTCTTCACCTCTCCGCAGGAATCAGTTGCACTTACAGAGAATGCACCACAGGCAGAACTACTTAGACTAACAACTCCACTTGCATTAATGCTCACACCTGAACCTTCCACACACCACATTATATCGCCATTTGCATTAGCAATGCTATATTGATAACTTCCTGATTTTGTAACCCCATCAGGACCTGAGATGGCAAGGTCGCAGGAAGGCTCGGAAAAGGCAATGCCATGAAAAACAAGGAAGAAAAAGAAAAAGACTGAAAATATAAAAATCTTTTTTGCAGATTTCAATCCTTTATCTCCCTTCACCGATGGCAAATTATCCTCTAAAATCCTTTAAACGGATTTGGACCTATTTCCTCAATCTTTTTCGCAAACTCATTTATCATTTCAGGCAGTTTGTCGTATTCGGAGATTGCCACCTGTAGCATCTGGCATCTGTCTGCCTCGAGCTGAAGCCTGTCGAGGGTCTCCTGAACCTTTTCGAAGCGGTAGCTTGCAAGCTCACTGCCTTTTATGAAGTGGCACTGGTAGTTTTCGCCAAACTTACAGCCTAAAAGCAAAAGCCCATCCACACCTCTTGAGAATGCATCGGCAACCCATACTAAGTTGGTTGAGCCAAGACACCTGACAGGGATGAACCTTACCCCCGGATGAAATTGCATGCGTTTTATCCCGGCAGTATCCAGTGCAGGATAGGCATCGTTTTCACATGCAAGACATATAACCCTCAGTCCTTCCTCAGGAACCTCCACTGACTTGAGCATCGAGCCTATCATGTCAACATGATAGTCCTTAAACGACACAATACGCTCGGGGCAGGCGCCCATGCATGTGCCACACCTCCTACAGCGGTTGATCTTATAGAAAGGGATTCCCTTTTCGTCCTCGTCAATTGCACCAAATGGGCATTCCTCTGTGCACCTTTTGCATGCAGTGCATTTCTGAAGGAACGGGTCAGGGAATGTTGCATCCCATGCCCTCGGATGAACTGCTATGCCCTGTGCCACATGCTCAACACACTGTATTGCCTTAAGGCTGGCACCTGCGGCATCCTCAGAGGCATCTGCCATTGTCATTGGCTGTCTTATACAGCCTGCGGCATATATGCCTGTCCTTCTCGTCTCATACTGAAAGCATATGAAATTGGAATCCGCAAACCCGTATGAGCCCTCAAGAGATGGAATCTCAGGGCCCTGCCTGTATGTGAGGTTTAATAAGAAATCCGGCTTAGGTGTTCCTTCAATAAATGCTTTCTTTGCCTCATCGCCTTTTTTACCCTCTTCTGCAAGCCTGTCAAGATACTGCTGAGGCTCTAAGGTTGCAGGCACAACCCCTACTGCAAGCACAACTAAGTCTGCCTCTACCTTTATCTTTTCACCAAGAAGAGTATTTTCAGCCTCTACAAAAAGACTGCCGCTACTTGCCTGTGTGATTCCTGTTACATCTGCCTTTGTCAGAAGAACTCCGGGGTCGTTCTGCATGTTCTTGTAGAAAAGCTCTGTTTGCCCGGGTGTCCTTATATCTTTATAGAATATATAAGACATTGACTCACTGTCTTTTTCTCTTACATATTTTGCCTGCTTAAGGGATGTTGCACAGCAAAACGAAGAACAATAAGGCAGATGATTCGGGTCACGAGAGCCTGCACATTGAATAAATGCAACCCTCTTTGCCTCTTTTCCATCCGATGGCCTTAGAATCTTGCCTTTCTTGGCAATCTCTTCCATCTGAATGCTCGTTATGACATTTGGCAGTCCATAGCCTAAGTGAGTTAATTTAGATGCATCATAAGGTTTCCATCCAGCTGCAAGAACTATTGCACCTGCCTTTATAGTCTCTGATGTGCCGTTTCTCCTTAAGGTCACATCGAAGAGCCCTGGCTGACCATCTGTTTTTTCTATGGCAGTGGATGTAAAGACCTTTATCTTTGCATTAGTCTGAACCTCTTTTATCTTTGAAAAAACAAGAGGCTCCTCGAGCTTATCGTATGGGTATTCCCTCGGAGTCTGTTTGTAGAGCTTTGCACCCCAGCCTCCAAGCTCAGCCTCCTTCTCTATAAGGAGCACATCATAGCCTGCATTTGCGGCCTCCAAAGCAGATGTAAGACCTGTAATTCCTCCGCCTATAACAAGGATTGTCTTACTGAGATTCTCTAATATATTTGGCTCTGGAAGCTCTCCTTTCTGTGCTTTAATAACAGCCATCCTTACATAATCATTTGCCATCATCTGTGTGTCATCCGTATTTTGAGGCTGGCTCCATGCCACAAGCTCCCTGATATTTGCCCTCGAAAGAACACAGCCCGGGAAATCAAACTCCTCGTACTTGACCCTCGGTGAGCATGCGGCTACTGTTATGGCATTAATGCCCTCGTTCTTTATATCTCCGTTTATAAGGGCTATGCCTTCTGGATTACACAGTATATCGTGTGTCTTTACCTTTTCAGGGGTAAGTTTTGCGGCCTTTGCCGAGTCTTTTACAAGCTTCTCTATATTGATGGATTCCCCTATGCCACAGCCTTTGCATATATATACACCGTATTTTTTCTCCATTGCCTACCTCCTCACCAGAGTCTGTATGGTCTTTAAAGCGGCTCCTGTTGCATCCTGCACAGAGCGCTGAACATCCACAGGACTTTTTGCTGTTCCAACACCGAAAATCCCCTTTTTAAGCTTTGATTGAAGCAAGAAACCATCCTCGTTATATGCCATCTCAGGAAGCTTTACTTGCTTCAGGGAAGCCTCCATACCTACTGCAAGCACTACCATGTCAAAGCTCTCCTTGAGCTTTTTGCCTGCAAGCACATCCTCAGCATGAACGACGACATCCCCTGTCTTTGAGTCCTCCTCTACCTTTGCAACCTTCCCCTTTATAAGAGTCACATTTTCATCGTCTCTAACCTTCCAGTAAAACTGCTCATACCTTCCAGGGGTCCTTATGTCTATGTAGAATATTTTCACCTTTGAATCAGGATACTGCTCCCTCAGATATGTTGCCTGCTTTAAGGATGCCATACAGCATATATAGGAGCAATAAGGAAGATGGTTTTCGTCCCTTGAGCCTGCACACTGAACAAAAGCTATATTTTTAACCTCCTTGCTGTCAGAGGGTCTGAGGATTTTGCCTTTTGTTGGTCCACTTGGCGAGGCAAGCCTCTCCATCATCATGTTTGTAATGACATTTTTTACCTTTCCAAAGCCAAGGTTATCCATTTTCTGAGCATCATAGAGGTTCCAGCCAGTGGCAACCACTATGGAGCTGACATTAAGGTTAACTGTCTCAGGCTTCATATTAAGGTCAACTGCATCGTATTTACAGGCATCCTTGCACTTCTTTCCGCAGTCAGCCTTACAGTATTTTTCATCGATGACATATTTAAATGGGAATGCCTGCTCAAATGGAAGATATGCAGCCTTTGTCTTGTCCATGCTGAAATTAAACTCATTTGGCCTTTCTGAAGGACATGCCTGTGCACAGGCATTACAGCCAACACACTTGTCATTGACATAGCGGGGTGAAACCTTCACTGTCACCTGATAATTCCCTTCACTGCCTGAAACCCCCTGAACCTCAGCCTGTGTGTAAAACTTAACCCTTCCGTTTTCCTTAAGCCTTCTCAGGTTTATCTCAAGACCACAGTTGGGTGGACACAGTTTTGGGAAATACTTATTAAGCTGTGCAACCCTTCCTCCAAGATAAGGGTTTCTCTCCACAATGTGAACATCGTAGCCTGCCTCTGCGGTCTCAAGAGCCGCGGTTAAGCCACTAATGCCTCCTCCGATTACTAAGACACCTTTTACCTTTTCCATCGCCATATTTAACCTCCAATGTTATGTGTTCACCACACCCCTTATTAACCTCTCATATGTGGTATTATGAGAATTATAATAGAGTACACATTAACTAATACTCTTGAATTTTTGACTACTAATTAATACAAAAATTAGCTACTTTTGTCAATATATTCTTCCTTTACCTTTAATGTTTCCTCAAGCATCAGAACATACTTTAAGTATCTGAATCCGAACTTCATCAGCGCAATCTCGTCAGCCTTTATTTTTTCGACTTCTTCAGTATCAATAACATCAAGAAAACGGCTCTCAAAAATAAATCTTCTAAATTTGTCTATATCATAACTTGCCATATAAATCAGTTCCTGCTTCTTCGGGTCAAGTTTAGGTTGCCCTAAGGTGTCTCTTCTCAACTGAATCTCCTTCCATTCTCTGTTCATCTCATCATAGAGGTCAACTCCCTGCTCAATCCTCCATGTTTCAATGCTCCACTCTTTGTCTTCGTGATAGCCAAGACACTGCGGGTCCCTGATAAAGAAATAGAAATCCTTTTTTACTGACCTTTTCTCCGAGCCACTTACCATGAGACCTTGACCGACAGGATAATACCGACAGTTAGTAGGTCGGTCTTCATAAATACTACAGCCCTCAGGTGTTACAAAAGGACATTTTCCTTCATTATCATCCATCATCTTAAGCACTGCATAAGGATGCGAAGACTTTTCATCGATATGAATATAGGTGTATTCCTTAAGGAATTCTTCCGAAGAAATTCCCAACCTCTTTTTCATCCTTAAGATGTCATAAGGAGTTAGAAGTATATTTGTAAGTCTACAACATCTATTAAAGCAATCGATATCTTTATGACACCTGAACTTGAATTTAGAATTCAATGTGCGCTCAATAGGTTCTACAAACTTCATACCCAGTAACATAGTTTAATCCTCCCCATTAAACTCAAGTCTTTAGACCTGATTCTTCCTTTCTTGCCTGTAAGAGCTTATCTAATGCCTTATCTTTGAGTTTCAAGGTATCTTCCGAGAATAAATTAAATCTTACCCATCTATAACCAAAATTTAAGAGTTCTTCTTCATCTTCTTTTATCTTTTCAACAACCTCTTTGTCAACATCATAAATATCAAAAAACCTGGTTTCAAAAAGGAATCTCTTGAAATCATAAAGGTTGTAACAGGCATTATAAAGCATCTTTGTCCTTCCTGAATCAAGCTTATTCCCCTTCTGAAAATAATCATGGAAGGTGATTTCCTTGTATGATTCATTCATTTTATCATAGATATCGATTCCCTGATCCTTCTTCCACTCCTGCACTGTCCATTGTTTTTCCTCTTTAAATCCAAGGCATGAGGAATCTTCCTTTATTAAAAACCCTTCCTCCTTAAAAGAAACCGGAAATATAGGATACATCCTGCATGACCATGGCCTGTCCTGGTATATACCACACCCATCAGGGGTAACAAAAGGACAAGTTTTATTTTCATCTTCTATCATCTTAAGCACTACCAGAGGTAACCCCTCATCTCCTGAGAGTGCAACGGTATAACTCTTTAAGAACTCTTCAGAGGATAACCAAGTAGCCTTTCTCATCCTTAGGACATCATATGGTGTGAGAAAGATATTTATATCACTACAGCATCTGTTAAAACAGGTAAGCCCTTTATGACATGAGAAATTGAATTTATCATTCAAAAAGAGCCTTCGTTGTTTTTCGGTATATTCTTTATTCATAAATTATTCTCTATAGAAATAAATATTTTAATACATATTAGGGGCGACCTGAAAGGTCGCCCCTAATAGATGCCTTCATGTACCACCAGCTTAGATGATAGGAATCATTGGCCTTTCAATAACCTTCCATTCCTTCTTCTCCACATCATACTTCAAGTTTACAAAGTGCTTCTGACCCTCATCCAGTTTAAGATAATCGTGCTTTTGGTAATATCCAGGCCATCTTGACTCCTTCCTCGACTGCCTTGTTCTCATGCATGCCTCAGCAACCCAATATCTGTGTATTGCCTCCCATGCCCTCAGGAGCCCATGAAGGTCCTTAGTAGCAATCTTTTCTATATCCTCTCCGCAGAACGCAAGTTTCCAGAGGCCGGTCTCCAGCATCTTGTCAGATGTCCCATACAATGTCTCCCATCCACCTGCATATTCTCCCATTATCTTCTGTACCCTGAATAGGAAACTATGCGGGGAGATATAGTTAGGATTCACATCAGCACTCGTTGTATATGTGCTTTTCTCTTCATACAGGGCAAGTGGTCTAAGCACTATCTCCTTGAGTTTCTTTATCGTATCATCAGATACTGTTGGTTTATAGTCCTTCTGGTCATTGGCAAACCTCACCACTGACTTTGCTGCAATCCTTCCCTGCACATGTGAGCCACTTGAGAACTTATGGGCACATGCACCTACACCGCAACCTGCTGTGAATAGACCCATGACACCTGTCATTAAGTTGTACTTGGCAGGGAATGCATCAGCATATTCTTTTGGCATAAGGTCCTCAGCACCACAAACCCATGCACCCGTAGAGCCGGCATGTGAACCTATGAAGACCGGGTCTCCTAACGCAAGCTCCATTGGTTTCTCCAGCGGGTCAATATTATGTGCAGCCCAGTTTGTGGCACCTGCGATTGTCATGTCAAGGAAGTCCTCCCATGCCTCAGATTCATACTCTTTTAGCTTCTTCTTCAGCTCCTTTGGGTCTGTTATCTCCTTTTGAAGCCTTTCTACCACCTTCTCTGTGTGTATGAGCATAGGTGACTTGCCTTCCTGCGTGCAGAGTATCATCTCATAGTTTCTAACAGGAGTCGGGCAGGGCTTTGCCTTAGAATAGGGTGCCCACTTGTCTGTCTCTGACCCGTACGCACCTACATATGGCCCACCATAGGCATCTGTTGCAGGTGTCTTAAAGAGCAGGAAGAATGTGCCAACAGGACCATAGGAGTCCTTGAACCTCGGAGGGACAAATGTTACATCCATCTGAGTAAGCTCACCCCCAGCATGGAGAATCAGGGCATAAGTCGAGCCTGCTAAGAATGGCGGCATCCAGGACCTCCCAAAGCCTTCACCCTGAGACCTTGGCCTGAATACATGGACTGCACCACCCATGCCACAGTAAACTACCTTTGCCTTAAACACATAGAATTTGTCTTCCCTAACGCTAAAACCGACTGCACCACATACCCTGTTAGGCTCTTTCTCGTCCTTCAGTAGGTGTGTGATATATACCCTCTCAATTAGCCGTCCTTTATCACCAAGGGTAGCAAGGGCGTTCTTTGCTGCCTCTGCCACAATAATCTTGTAACTCTCACCTGATATCATCACCTGCCATTCACCTGATTTTCTCAAATTCCCTGCATCATCCGTCCATATAGGAAGTCCCCATTTCTGAAAATGTCTGACTGTTCCATCCACATGTCTTCCAATATCATAGACGAGATCCTGTCTTGTCAGACCACACTGGTCATTCGTCACATACTCAGCATACCTTTCCGGCATACGGGAATTCTCAGTTACCTTTCCATCCATTCCCATATATGTATTAATGGCAGAAAGTCCCATTGCTACAGGACCAGACCTGTCAACAGCAGCTTTATCTACCCAGGTTATCTTTAAACCCAGTGGCTTTGCCCAGTATACAGCCTCTACTATAGCACCACAACCTCCCATTCCTCCACCGAGTATCAATACATCGGTTTCAACAACTTCTGTTGCAAATTCTTTCATTGTCATCCCTCCTTTCTTATTTCTTAATTGTTGGGAGCTCTTTTACTCCCATTATGTCAGGCTCTCCAAACAGCAACTGATTGGTTAAATCTGCTACCTTTGCCTCAGGAAATCCCTCAAGTGCCTTTATAGAACCCTCTGGTGTAGTCCTCGTTGCATACTTAAACCTCTTGATTCTTTTATCCCTGAAGGTGATTGTCCACATGATGTCCGTTGTTCCTCTCAGTGGAGTTGATGCAGCACCAAGGGGCATAAAATCTGCATAGCCCCTTACATCCATAGCCTGCTGTGGACATATCTTTACACAACAGTAGCACTCCCAGCAATAAGTAGGCTCCTGATTGTATGCCTTCATCTTCTCCCTGTCAAGGACCATCAGGTCGTTGGGGCAGATATACTGGCATGCAGTCTTATCCTGAGCCTTACAGCCATCGCATTTTTCGCTAATCACATAACTTGGCATCTTCTAACCTCCTTTTTAATAATTTTTCTGCTTGTCTGAACCCAGACGAACATCTCTCTAAAAGGTTCGGAACTTACCTCCTTTCAGTTTATTTTTTCTTCACTGATTTTATGAATTCATCCATGATATTCAGGCTCTTTTTCTTAACGACCATGTCGAATATCTGGTCCTTCACCTCCTTTGGAAGTAGCTCGATACTCTTCGTTGTTGCGCTGTCAAACTTTGCCATAGGAAATAGATTAAGGACCTCATCTCTTTGTTTGGCAGTATTGGGAACCGCTAAAACCTTCAGCCCTGCCAGCATCTCTTTAGTCATGTCTGCAAGACCTGCCTTCTGAAGTTTTTCGAATCTTTCTTCGTTAACCCATACATTAATAGGATATGTCTCTGTCATATCTATCCTCCTTATTACTTTAAAGGTTCAATCGTAAAAACAGGGGTTCTCTTTTTCAGGTATTCCTCTGTCACAAATGGAGAGCCGTTACCGTATTTCTTTGAACACTCCATGATAACATCGAAGACCTCTGGTCTGAATATAAGCCTCGGAGGCTTTACCCCGTCCATAATTATGCTTCTTATGAGGGTGCCGCTGAATTTCTGCCACTCCTTTTTATGGTCGCACAGACCCTCGTTTGTGACCTCTCCGCAATGAGGGCAGTAAAGCCAGTTCATAGAGTATGTTGGAGTAATACTCAAGTCATCCTTTACAGAGGCAAGGAGCCGATGAGCATCATAAGGGTCATAATAGGTTCCAACGCCTGCATGGTCCCTTCCATACATATGATGGGTCAGTCCAAGATTTGTCCTGAGGGCTGCATGGAATATTGCCTCCCTCGGGCCTGCATACCTCATGTCCCAGAATGTAAGGGATGTCATATGGTTATGCTCTCCGAAATACCCTGCCTTCCTCAGCACATCATGAGTTAGGATGATTGCCTCGTCAATGTAGTCCCCTGCCCTCTTTTCTCCTATGATGGCATTCACTAAAACCCCAACAAGAGGCTTCTCTATCGGCAGTTCTCCATATGCCTGTAGCCATGCACCCTTCATAAGCCATTCATGCCCTGTGTGAGGCACATTCCTTGTCTGATGTGCAACAACCCTCTCCCAGCCTTTTTCCTTAAACCTCTTTCTCATCTCGAGGGGCGTTATGAAAAATGGCTCATACACTGGATTTATCTTGGGAGGATTTAGAAGGGTAATCTTGCCTCCTAAGAATCTATCCTTATAATTGTAGGTCCTTTTTACCCCAGGATGCTTTTCCTCTGTGGTTCCATAGACCAGCATCGCTATCTCTTTTTTGTCATATGCGAATATGTCGGTTATGTCGAATATGGCGAGGGGGTTTCCGTTATAGGTCAGAAGCACCTCGTCATAAAGCTTTAGAGCCTTTCCCTTCAGCTCCTCCTCCGATATATCCAAAACAATAGGAATGCTCCATACAGTCTTGCCATCGGAAAGCCTCATGTGCTTACAGACAGACTCGACATCTGCCTTTGTCATAAAACCCTCAAGAGGCGTGAAATAGCCATATGCTATGTCAATCACCTCAGTAGCAATCTGCAAAGAGACAGGCAACTCCTTAACACCGGCTGATTTCATCTCCTTGACTCTTTTAATCGCTGCATCCTTTGGTAAAACCCTTTCTACAATCTCCTTACCGCCATGACCTATAGCCTCCATTTAGACCTCCTTATTAATATCGGATTTAAGGATTAACTCCCAATGCACTACAGACCTTGTTGAATATCTCATCTATACTTCCTGTGCCTGAAACTGATTTTAATATCCCCTTCCCTCCATAATATTTAATCAGAGGTGCGGTCTTTGCCTCGTACTCGTTGAGTCTCCGCTTGATTGTCTCCTCCCTATCGTCATCCCTCTGATAGAGCTCGCCTCCGCATTTATCGCAAATGTCCTGTTTTTTTGGGGAAGAAAAATAGATGTTATACATCTGGTTACATTTTCTGCATGTCCTTCTGCCTGTAAGCCTCTTCATCAGGTCTTCTTTTGGCACATCAACGCTTATGGCAGATGTAAGAGACATGCCCAAAGCCTTTAGCATGCCGTCAAGTGCCTCTGCCTGTGCTGTGTTTCTCGGAAAGCCATCCAATATATAGCCTTTCTTACAGTCATCCTTCTTAAGCCTGTCTTCTACAAGACCAAGCACTACCTTGTCAGGCACAAGCTCTCCTTTGTCCATATAGGATTTTGCTTCCTTTCCAAGAGGTGTGCCTTCTGCCACATTCTGCCTCAATATATCTCCTGTGGAAATCTGTGGAATCTTATGTTTTTCAATCAAAAGCTTTGCCTGCGTTCCCTTTCCAGCCCCTGGTGCTCCCAACAACACAATTCTCATAAAGCCCCCTTGAAAATTTAAGATTGAAAACCTTTCTATATATAGTTCTCGCTAAAAAAGCGGAAGGACTACATTTACATTAAGCATACAATAATAGGGCTTAGGCAGTCTGTTTTTCAAGATAAAAATTAAAATTAGAATATTAATTTTTCTTATAATCACTTTCAGCCCATTTCAGAGAAAAACCTTGATTTTAAAAGAAAATTTTTTATTACATTTGGCAGGTAGGGTTTGAGGGAAGTTTTTGGGATTTGCTCTAACGCGCCCAGGAGGATTCGAACCCCCGACCTACGGATTCGTAGTCCGACGCTCTATCCGACTGAGCTATGGGCGCGTTATTGGTTACTGTGTTAGCCTTTTATCCCTTCCTTAAGCGAAAGCATGAATCTTTCGTGCTGAAACGGATGGATTGCAGGAAGCTTAGAAAAAAGCCAGCCCCAGTCTTTTCCCGGCTCAGGGAAAATCTGCTTATCGCCATCCAATACCCTTACAGCAACTGCAGGCTGATTTGGCTGGTTCGAAGCAGAGGTTATAAAAGCACCCTCCATCTTAAAGTCAGGAAGAAATGCACCGACTTTAATATTCAGGTTCGAGCCTGGCACTTTGTATTCACTGCCAATCTTAATGATTACATCCTTGAGGGTCTTTGCAGGCTTATCCTCAATGGTAATCTTCACGGAAGACCATGCACCCTTTACATTGTCAGGCACAACTATCTGCATCGGCTGAGAAGGCATCATTACCCCTGGTCCTTCGGTAGCCGGAGCAATAGGTGCTGGCTCTTCTTTTTTCTTACAAGACACTACGCTTAAGACAACTGCAATCGAAACAATCAGACTTAGAATCTTTCCCACGACAAACCTCCTTTTTTAATCTTTATTATATTGCCTCTCCTAACGGAGAGGCAGGGATTCGAACCCTGGGTGAGGTTTTATCCCCACAACCGCTTAGCAGGCGGCTGCCTTAGACCAACTCGGCCACCTCTCCAGGCAGTTAATATTTTAGCAATTATCCAATTTATTTGTAAAGATAATGTTTGGGCAAATCTTTGTTTACCTCGTCCTCTTCTTTGCAGTCTGGACTTTTATTTTCCTTCCACCTATCATCATATCGTTTATAGAGCCTATTACCTGCTCGGCAAGATTTGAAGGGACCTCTACAAAGCTGAAATTATCTAAAAGCGCTATGTTTCCAATCTGCCTGCCGGGTATCCTTGATTTCTCGGCAATAGTCTTTACGATGTCTCCTACCTTAATCTTGTCCTTTCTACCGATGGTAAGGAAGAGCCGTGTCATACCTCCGATGTCTGAGGCACGGGGACTCCTTATTTCTTCTATGTCTTCAACCTTAAGGTCTCCGACAGCAAGGCTAAGTGCAGCAGCAGCCACTTTTTCATGCCCGTATTTTTCAAAAAGTTCCTGCACGAGTGGATAGAGTTTTTCGTATTTTCCATCTGCTATAACTTCCTCAAGCTCTTCTTTGAGCTCACGCTCTTTTGCCATTCTGACCTCTGAGGTCGTAGGCAGTATGCCCTTATTAATCGTAGTCCTTGCAGTCCTTTCTATGAGTTTGAGCTGGCTGTATTCACGCGGTGTGACAAATGTGATGGCAATGCCTGATTTTCCAGCCCTTCCTGTCCTTCCAATCCTGTGAATATAGGAGTCAGGGTTCTGCGGAATGCTGTAGTTTATGACATGGGTAACATTGCTGATATCAAGGCCTCTTGCAGCAACATCGGTTGCCACAAGGATATCTATAACACTACGCTTAAACTTATCCATCATTTCTTCTCGGAAGGACTGAGTGAAATCTCCATGGATGGCGCCTGTAGCATAGCCCATCTGCTGGAGCTTCCCTGAAAGCTCATCTACATCCCTTTTGGTGTGGCAGAAGATAAGGATTAAAGAGGGCTCCTGAACATCGAGAATCCTTGTCAGCGCTTTTAGCTTGTCAGCCTCCCTCACCTCGTAAAACACCTGCTTGATTTTTGCCACAACAAGTTCTTTTGCGTCCACATGGACCTTCTTGGGGTCAGTCATATAGTTCTTTGAGATACGGATAATCTCTTCTGGCATGGTTGCCGAGAAAAGAAGTGTTTGTCGGGTTTCCGGGGTCTCCTTGAGTATTGTTTGCATATCCTCGATAAAGCCCATGTTAAGCATTTCGTCAGCCTCATCGAGCACAACTGTTGCAACCCCTGAAAGGTTAAGGGTCTTTCTTCTTATATGGTCCAGGACCCTTCCCGGGGTGCCGACAATAATATCTATTCCCTTCTTAAGGCTTTTAATCTGCCTTTCTATGGACTGTCCGCCATACACAGGGATAGAGCTTATACCCTTATTCTTGCCGATCTTGTTTAGTTCCTCAGCCACCTGAATGGCAAGCTCACGGGTAGGGACTATCACCAGTGAACCCGGCATCCTGTTTTTCCCTCTGATGCCTTTCTCTATTATGGGAATGCCATATGCAGCAGTCTTGCCTGTTCCTGTCTGCGCCACACCGATAATGTCTTTACCTTTAAATATCGGAGGGATTGCGATTTTCTGTATTTGAGTGGGCTCTTCAAAGCCCATTTCCGACAGAGATTTAAGAACCTCATCGGAGAGCCCGAAATCATAAAACTTTTCGTACATTAATAATCTCCCTTATATGTTTTCATCTTGAAATAAGTTATGGATATGGTTTGATTTTATTCAGGATGACTTAAGTGAAAAGGCATGTCCGATTAATCGGACATGCCTTTTTGAGTTACGCCTTTGAGATGTTAGCAGCCTTTAAGCCTTTGTCGCCTTTTACGACATCGCAGGTTACTGATTCGCCTTCTGCAAGGGACTTAACCCCATTGCCAGCTATATCAGAATAGTGTGCAAAAACATCTTTTCCGTCTTCCATGGTTATGAAACCATAACCCTTGGACTCGTTGAACCACTTCACCGTTCCTTTTGCCATACAGTTTTATCTCCTTACTTAAAATATTAGAAGTTTAAGGAGTTAAGCCATAAAAAAACCGCAAGAGCATGAAGCTTTGCGGTCTGATACAACAAATACTCCAGAACTTTCAGTTTTAATATTGACATATTCAGGACAGAAAAGTCAAGCAGTAATTTTGGGTTGTCTGAATAAATCCTTAAGCTCTTCTGTTCTTTCTGCTATCTGCCTTAAAATCCTTGCGAGGTCAGCCCTGCCCATCTCATCTGCCTTTTCTGCCCATTCAAGGTAAGTTTTGGCATGTTCGATATTATGTTTTTCCCAGTGCTCAAGGAGCTTTTTGAGTTTATCCATATCCTCGGGCACAGGCTTTACCTCCTCTGGTTGAAGTATATGCTCGTGAGCATGCACGCCATGATGGCTATGCGAGTGGACATACCATGTGTGCTTGTGAGCATGCTTATGGATTAGGTTTGCCTTAAGAAGGCTTCCATGGTCATTAAGGACTTCATGCGGATTACCCTCACAAAGCACCCTGTGGTCTTCTGAAAGCACAATGGTTCTGTCAGATACATCCTCGATTATATGAAGGTCGTGCGTAGCAGTGATTATCGCCTTACCTGCCTCTTTAAGCCTTATGATAATGTCTGTTATTTCAACCTGACTTCTGAGGTCAAGCCCTGCTATTGGCTCATCTAAAAGTAGGACATCGGGGTTTATGCTAAGGCATGTGCCGAGGGCGACTTTTTTCATCTCGCCACTGCTTAGCTCCCACGGGCCTCTGTCCCTTAGATGCCCTATATGAAGCATCTCTATAATGCTTTCTACTTTTTCCTTTATCTCATCTTTGCTAAATCCAAGCTGTAGTGGTCCAAAGCACATCTCATCCCATACGCTTAAGGAAAATAGCTGTGCCTGTGAGTTCTGAAAAAGCAAAGAGACCCTCTGCCTTAAAAAGGCTGGATAGCCCTTAAGAATGCTTGTGCCAAAGACAAAGACCTCTCCTCGGCAAGGCTCTAAAAGCCCATTCAGGATATATAGCAGGGTTGTCTTTCCCGAGCCATTCGTTCCTATCAAGGTGAGGCTTTCTCCCTGTGAGACATCAAAAGAAATACCCTCGAGAGCCTTTACACGGTTTCCATAAGAATAGGAGATGTTTTTTACCTCAAAGACATTCATTCCTTGGAGCCAAACCTCATTCCTCTGGATTTCATTGTCATTTCAAGGTCCCTGGTGAGCCTCAGGCTTACTGAAAACAAACTGCCAATCCTGAAGGATGCCCATCTCCTACCTTGTTTTGACGAACCCGATATGCTTCTTGCCCTGTATGCAGTGATAAACTCCTCAAGCCTCTTTATGAGGAAAAATATATAGCGGTAGCTTATGGAAAAAATGGATTTAAAAGCACCCGGAAGAAAAAACGAGACTGCTTTTATGAGTTTCTCAGGCGGGGTTGTCAGTGTCTGAAGAAACACCAAAACCAAAGAGGTAACGACCCTGAGTATAAGTGTCAGGGCACTCATTACTCCCTGCTCGGTTATCGTTATATTTTGGGGGATATATATATGCCCTATGCTGTGACTGTTTTGAAATCTAAAAACCGTAACAATACCCCTGCCATCGACAAAGATGTTAAAAATAGCAGGCAGGGCTATAAGGGATGTAATGAGAAAAACAGGCAAAAGCCTTTTAAAAAGCAATCCCAATGGAATGAAGGAGGCAAAGGCAATTGCTACTAAAAAAGCAAAGAAAACCCCAATACCTTCGGGATGTCTTTGAAGGCTCACTCCCACGATGAGCAAGCTAAAGCATATCAGTTTTAATCTTGGCTCTATGCGATGAAGAAAACCTTTCCTTTCAGAAACCTCTTTATTAAAAACAGTGTCATTTGTGAATGAGAGGATATGCTTCAGGGTCTTATGGAGAAACCCCTCTTTTGGGAGTCTATCCCCATACCTTATATCTTGCTTGTGTTTTAGCCAGTCAGGGATTTCCATTTTTCCTTGTCAGGACTTTCCCCAGCCCATAGATGCCAAGTATAATCAGAATCACACCGATTATGCCTGAAATTATATAAGAGAGATAGACTTTAATGCCCTTCTGCCATCCCTGAAAGGCATAATCCGATATAGGAGAATTCCAGAAAGTAGAAAGTTTTTTCATACCATCAGGCACATAGCTTAGAATGTCCTTTATCTCATCAGCACCCCACTCACCCCATGCACCACCTGCCCTGAAGAGCTCAGGCAGAAGCAAGCCAACTGGCGTAAGGAGTATCATGACTGCGATTGCAATCCAGAGATTCCTGTTTTTCACCTTTTACCCCTTATAAGCTCAGGATGGGACTTCTCGAGGTACGAGATAACAAGCACCGTAACTACTGCCTCTATAAAACCAAAGACGAGTAAGTGCTCAAGCATTATGACAGGCACAGTGACTTTCAGTGGAAAAGGGCTATAAAGAGGTCTTCCATTGCCTGCAACATGAAGCAGGGGCTGAATCCCAAGCTCAATGGCTGTAAGAAGTGCCGAAAGGTTTATCCCTATGTAAGAAGCAATGCCTCCTCCTACGAGCCTCCTTCTTAAAGATATATCCTTACCCCTGACAATAAGCCTGTAGATAACATACCCTCCGATAGGTCCGATAAAGGCAATATTAAAGCAATTAGCACCAATAGCTGTAATGCCTCCGTCTCCGAAAATGAATGCCTGTATGATAAGGGCAATGGAGACTGATATCACCGAAAGCCATGGGCCAATGAGAATTGCTATGAGTGTTGCTCCTGTTGCGTGTCCTGTTGTGCCAGCAGGTATGGGGATATTGAACATCATTATTACGAAACTAAATGCACCTGATAGGGCTAAAAGAGGAACCTCCGATGCCTTAAGGCTCTGTCTGACCTTCCTTCCTGCATAAGCCCAGATGCCTGCCATTAGTGCCCAGAGGCTGGCATATGTTATTGGTCCAATGTATCCATCTGGTATATGCATCTAAAACCTCATTGTTATGCCAACTTTTTTATTTTATGTTTTTCCCTGTTGTTGTCAGTGTGAGCTTTCCGTGCTTTACTCCCCTTGTGCCAATAAGCCTGTCTGCAATCTTTTTAATATCCTTTGCTTTGCCTTTTACGACAAGCACCTCAATACAGTTATGCTCATCGAGATGTATGTGCATGGATGAGACGATTGACCTATAGAAGCTGTGCTGGAGGTCTGTAAGTGTGTCTGAAAGCTCCCTTACATCGTGGGAGTAAACGAGTGTAATCGTGCCTGCGGTCTGGGTGTCTTTCTCCTTCCACTCCTCCTTCACGAGACTGTCCCTTATGAGGTCCCTGATTGCC
>JACQZC010000059.1 GCA_016207905.1 Nitrospirota bacterium
ATGAGGCTTGCCATGAGATACGCTTTGGCTTCCACCCTATTGGAGTTCTTGATTTAAGAAAAGGGAAGGTCAGACCCAAAGTAAGAAAAGTGTAACCCATGTCCATAGGTTAAAATGTAACCCATGTGAATGTTGAACAAGATACCCCGCAGTCTGTAAGCGGGAATCCAGTCTCCCCTCTTTAATCAATGTAGCCTCAGGCTTTAGCCTGCGATACAGTTTTGGGAAAAGAGGAGTAAGGTGAGATTTTTTGGTTACTGGTAAGGTGTCTTGGAAGTTTTCATCTTTTAATAGAGCGATATTGCCTGCCTCTATGCTCTATATAATAAACTTTTATCTGCTTGCTATCGGTATAAATCCAATACAATATACGGTAATCTCCAAGTCTTATTCTGCATAGACCCTTTAAGTCATCAGGCAGGGAAGTGAGAGGATGATGTATGATTTTATCCGCATTTTCTAAAAGCCAGTCTATTTTCTGAGCGATTCTAATTTGAATGGTTTTATCAAGCTTTCTGAAGGACTCCTCAGCATCAGGCAGGAAGGTTACTTTATACATAGCTCTTTCTTAAGGGTCTTCCAGTCCTTACCTTTCTCTAAAAGGTCGTCTTTCCTTGCCTTTCGCATCCGCTTTATGAAGTCGGGGTTTTGCGATAAAAGCCAGTCCTCAAGGTCATCTTTGGTATCCGCTGTCTCAAACACGCTGATAGGGAAAACTATCTCTTTTTTTGCCACTGGCATAGTCAACCTCCTTAATGGTCTATACAGAGTATAAGACAAAACTTTACTTAAAGACAAGAGTTATGAGGCAGTTTTGTCATTGCGAGACTCCCCATCCTGTCATTGCGATGCTTCCTTTTTGTCATCCCCGCAGTTCTTAAGCTGGAATCCAGTCTTTCTCTTCTGGATTCTCTGGTCAAGCCAGAGAATGACGAATTAATAGATTTGTCATTCCCCACCTTGTAATTCTGAATTCATTTCAGAATCTCACGCACCCCTTTCAATTCCCCCCTTTTTCAAAATCCCCCGCTTTTCTCCTTTGCTAAAGGGGGCTGAAGGGGGATTACTTATAAATTTAAAACCCTCTGACAGCCTGTCTGCCTATCGTTCTGAGAAAATTCTTGACAGAAAAACAATGCCTGCTTAAGATAAGGATAAAAAAATAAATATGAATGAGGGTATAGAGAAGTTTGTTGACATCAGTAGCAATAGCCGATTAATCTATGGGTAAGAAGGAATTTCTAAAGCAGATAGAAAGCTTGCGAGGAAAAGTTGCTGAGCATGAAGCAAAGATAAATGAGGAAAGACATAAATCTTACCCTGATGAGGGACGGATTAAATATTGGGAAAAAGAGATTTGGGCTTTTAAGGATGCATTGGAAAAAGCAGAAAAGAGATTAAGGAGAGTAAGATGAAGACAGCAGAGAAAATAACATTGAATGAGACACTCTTAGTGTTCCTTAAAGAGCTGGCTGAGGAGTGTCAGGAGACATTAAAGCTCGTCTCACAGCTTCAGCTAAAAGACCTCTCGGCAGAGCAATCTGCATCCATACTCTCAGAGCTTGCTGTGTCAGTGGTTCATCTTCATGCACACACAGAAGGGCTTCAGGATTTGATTAATGATGAGATTGAGAGGGTGTGAAAGGGGGATTTGAGGCAACCTACCCTTTCTTAAATCTCAGTTCTACTTAGAGGCAGGAGGGAATAAAGGGGCATGAAGGAGAGGCTTACAGTTTTGCGGCTATCTTTTCCACTACATAGTTTTCGATGATATCTCCTACCTTTATGTCATTAAAGTTCTCTATGGTTATGCCGCATTCATAGCCTGCCTGAACCTCTCTGACATCTTCCTTGAATCTCTTGAGAGATGCTATTTTGCCTTCATGAATTACTATACTGTCTCTTATGACCCGTATACCGTCGCTTGTCCTCAGAACAGTGCCATCTGTAACATAACAGCCTGCGATTGTTCCAATCTTTGAGACCTGAAATGTCTGTCTGACCTCTGCCCTTCCCAGAACCTTTTCCTTGAGCGTGGGTTCGAGGAGTCCTTCGAGGGCTTTTTTAACATCCTCTATTGCGTCGTATATAATTTTATATAGCCTGAGGTCAACCCCCTCTTTTTCGGCAATCTGGCTTGCCTTTGACTCTGGTCTTACATTGAAGCCTATTACTATTGCATTGGAGGCAGCAGAAAGCATGACATCGGATTCGTTTATTCCTCCAACAGAGGAGTGGATGACCTTTATCTTGACCTCGGGGTGTGTGATGCCCTCAAGTGCACTCTTCATTGCCTCTACAGAGCCCTGAACATCTCCTTTAATAACGATGTTTAGTTCCTTTATCTGTCCTTCCTTTATTTTTGAATAAAGCTCATCTAATGTAAGTCTTTTTATCTCCTTTATCTGCGAGAACCTTTGTTTCTGGAGCCTTAAGAGGGCAATATGTCTTGCCTTCCTTTCGTCTTCCATGGCTATAAAGGGGTCTCCTGCCTGTGGGATGCTTCCAAAGCCAATGACCTCAACTGGCGTAGATGGTCCTGCCTCACCGAGCCTTTTGCCTGTGTCATCAGCAAGTGCCCTAACCCTGCCTGCATTAACCCCTGAGAGAAAGGCATCGCCAACCTTCAATTTCCCTGACTGAACTAGCACAGTTGCAACAGGGCCTCTGCCTTTATCGAGCCTTGACTCTATTATACTTCCCCTTGCCATTTTATTAGGGTTTGCCTTAAGCTCCATGACCTCTGCCTGTAGAAGTATCATTTCAAGCAGATGCTCTATGCCGATGCGTTTTTTAGCAGACACCTCGGTGAATATATTCTGACCTCCCCACTCCTCCGAGATTATGCCTGACTCGGCAAGCTCTCCTTTGACCTTCGATACATTTGCCTCGGGCTTGTCAATCTTATTAATGGCAACTATAATTGGGACATTTGCGGCCTTTGCATGGTTAATCGCCTCTATTGTCTGCGGTTTTACCCCATCGTCTGCGGCAACGACAAGGACAACTATATCCGTTACCTTTGCACCCCTTGCCCTCAGGGTTGTAAAAGCCGCATGTCCTGGGGTGTCTAAAAATACAATCTCTTTTCCTTTAATCGAGACCTTGTATGCACCTATATGCTGGGTTATTCCGCCAAATTCCGTCTCTGTGACCTTTGTCTGTTTAATGGCATCGAGAAGGGATGTCTTTCCATGGTCAACATGTCCCATTACAGTAATAACAGGAGGTCTTGGCAAAAGAGCCGAGACATCCTCGGAAACCTCCTCGGGAATTACCTCTTCCTCTATAGAGGCAACCTCTAATTTTATGCCCATGCTCTGTGCCGCCAAAACTGCGGCATCGAGGTCAACCGACTGGTTAACAGAGGAGGGCATATAGCCTAATTCCATAAATTTCTTTGTTATATCGGACACCTTCATGCCAATGAGCTCTGCAAATTCCTTGACAGTCGTGCCCTCATTGATTTTAAGGGTCTTTTTCCTTGGAGCAGTGATTAAAATTTGTTTATTTTCCTCTTTCAGCTCCTGTTTTTCTCCTTTTGGATGCCTCTTGAACAGCCTTTGCTCGTGCCGTTTGTGCTCGATTTTCCTTATTGCCTGAAAAGCCCTGTGCATTCCAGGCTTTGCCTTAAACTTCTCCACTTTTTCTGTTTCAATATCCTTTTTGAACTTTAAGGGAACCTTCATCTCTACCTCTTCCTCTAAGAGAAGAACATCTTTTTCTATTGGAGGAGGCTGTTTTTCTTCCTGAACCTCTTTTTCTACCTGCTCGAGTGGAGGCTCAGGAGCCTTAACTACTTTTTCTTCAGACACAACTACAGAAGGCACATCTACCTTTATTTCTTTTTCAGGCTTTATCTGGGGCTTTAGGACTGCTCCTTTAGGCTCTCTCTTTGGAGCTTTCAGAGCAGATGTCTTTTTAGGCTCTTTCTTTGGAAGATGGGATTTTCCTGACTTTTTGAGCCTCTCCTTTATCATATCTACGGTCTTTTCATCTATGCCCGATGAGGAGGTCTTACCCTTAATTCCTAACTCTAAAAGCACAGACAGGATTTCTTTATTTTCAACTGCAAGTGTTTTTGCAAGCTCATAAATCCGTATATTTGGCATTTTAGATACTATCTCCCCTTTATCTCTTGTAAGTGGTATATCTAAAATGGTATCATAAACCGTGATTTTAAATCAAACAGAGGAGGAGACATGGCAATTTGTAGGGCTTGTGGAAAAAAGAAAGTAATCGGCAATAATGTAAGCCATGCAAACAACCGCACAAAAAGGCAGATACAGCCGAACCTTCAGAGGATGAGGATAATATTGGACGGCAAAACAGAGAGGGCTTATATCTGCACAAGGTGTTTGCGTTCGGGCTTTGTTCAGAAAGCAGTTTGAATATATGCAAAGGGCAGGCTCGGTAATCCACTCGATAATAAAAGACCTTGGCATGGAGGACAACCTCTGCCTTTATCGGATGAAATCCGAGTGGCATTCCCTGTTTCAGCCTCCTGTTTGTCTTCATATGTCTCCTTCATCTCTAAGCGAGGCTCATCTGACTATCAATGTAGATTCGCCACAATGGCTTCAGGAGATAAGTTTTTATAAAGAAGATATAATAAGGAAACTCCACGGATTCGGAGTAAAGGATATAAGGTTGAGGGTCGGCAGGGTCAGGATAGAAAAGTGTAAGGGTGTGCGATAAGGGTTACATATTTCAAACGGTCTATGCACTAACATTTTCTGAGAAAATCCAGACAGAGGTTAAGGCTTTTGCGGTCAGCTCCTTTTAGGATGGAGTCAATGGCTTTTCTTGCCACACCTTCAGATTCAAGCTCTTCTGAAAAGAGGAATAGCTCGTAAAGCTCTATATCCAATCCTTTTGCTAATTTAGATAAGGTCTTAACAGTGGGGTTTTTCTGCCCGCATTCTATAGCGCTTATGTATCGGGCATTTACACCTGTCTTTTCTTCAAGTTCCTCCTGTGTCAGCCTTCGCTTTTCCCTTATGGACTGTATTCTTTTTCCAATATGCAACAGTAAGTTGTCCGTCATGCGTCTCATAATTTGTAAAGATACCATTCAGGTAATGAATTTAGAAGGACTTAGAAATACTAAATAGTGGAAAAATAGATTTATATATTTAAGTCTTTAGACTTCTATACTCTTAAGTCCCCAAATTTAGCCTGAGAAGTAGAATTCTTAAATATTATAACTTAGAAATTACTTTAATAACAAATCTCTATTTTTAGCTTGACAAAAGAGTATCTTTATGTTATTAAAATTAAGTTTTTAGATTTAGAAGTGGAGGGGAGGTGTTGCATGAGAAAAGTATTTTTGGGATTTTTTGTGTTTTTTCTGCTGTTTAGCTCGTTGGCTGATGCAGGCGAGAAACAGTGGTATTTCAACTTTGGCGTATATCCGGGTATTATTTTTGCTCCGGATGTAAATGGATTTACTGCAGAAAGAACAAGCGGTTCTTGGCTTTATACGGAGACGATAGAGGGAGCAGTCGGATTTGCACTTGGTGCATATGTGGGCGTAGATTATGATACTAACAAGTCCGGTGTAGGTATCGATGTTTTCGGCAGTAGGCTGATTTCCGATGCTATTACAGGGAGTATTTCCGGGGTAAATGTCTCTTACATATTTCCTCATGCTGAAAAAAGCACTTTTCTGGCAAGGATAAAAGGAGGAGTTGTAAAGGGCTCTCTTGAATGGGAGGGTGAGTATACAGAGGTGGAGTTCAAAGATGCAAGCGGTTGGCAGGGAGGTATGGCTTTTGAGGTTGGAAGGAATGTCGGGGTTTATGGAGAAGCTTTATATAGGGATCTGAAGTTCGATGTTGATACCGCCCGTTCAGACACAACAAACAGGACGACCATGGATTTATCCGGAGTTGTTGTCAATATGGGTGTGAGATTCAGGTTTTAGAAGAAGTGTCTATTAACTTTAGAGGAGGGAGGGGAGATAAGGCAAAATAGGCAAGTAATGTTTCAGAGCTCAAGTGATTTCATGACTTAAAAAATTAAAGGAGGAAAAAATGAAAAAGCTCTTAACATGTATCATTGGCTTAATTGTGTGCAGCGGCTGTGGTCTTATACTTAGCGGGACAACACAGCAAGTGTCTTTTGAAAGCAATCCGTCCAAGGCAGATGTGTATGTCAATGATGTTAAAACTTGTACGACGCCGTGCGTCGCCACTCTTGAAAGGAACAAAGTTACGCCAATAATTCAAATCAAGAAAGATGGCTATGAGAATGCTCAAGTGCCTATGATGAGAAAGTTCAATATTATGGTCGCTTTTGATGTTTTCTGGAGTTATTGCTCAACAACTGCCTTTGCAATAGATCTTGCCAATAACACAAATGTTGAGTATGCTCCAGATAGGTTTTTCACTGTGCTGGAACCTATAAAAAAAGGTGAAATAACAGATGACAATATAAAAGGCAAATCAAAAAAGATATTGTTCTTTATCGCTGTCAATCACAGTCAACTCATCTATGATATATCACGCGGATCAGGAGAATATCTGTCAGCATTATTTGAACTGATTAGTGTGCAGAAGGACGAACAGTCAGATGCGTTTTCAAAACTTAAGAGTTTGCACGTGAAATACCCCGACACAGTGGAGTTCGCCCGTGCCGTGGTTATTTATGACTTTCTCAAGTCTCAAAAAACAAAAAACTGACTGGAGAGAAAAAAGAGGTAATATCTATTAAAGGAAGGCGTGCGGGAGCCAAACTCTCTGCATGCCTTCTTGCTTCCATCATAACTCTATTAATCTATGCCACTGATGTTAGAGGCGAAAACTCCTATGCGGACATTCTTATCTTTAGAGCAGAAGAAAAACAACTCCACAAAGACAGATACTGGAGGATTCTTCTTCATTACAAAGACACTGTTTTCGGGACAAAAAGCCTCATAGACGACCCACGCTTTTTCCTTGCTCCGGATGGAAAGAAAAATCCAAAATCCGAGCTTAATGCCACCATAAGGAGCTTTTTTAGGAAAGATGTGGAAGGCGAACACCCAAGATGCAGGTTCATAGCAAGATACACTTGGCTTAAGGAAAAGCTCGGCATAGAAGAGGAAAGGCTTCCTCAAGCAGACTGTAGACAATACAGAGAGTTTATTAGCACTATAAGCCCGAGGTTTTCGGCATTGGTTTTTCCGACATCCTATATGAACAGGCCTGCCTCTATGTTTGGACATACATTCATAAGAATAGATGGAGGCTACGAGAGTAAGCTACTTTCATATGCGGTTAACTACACAGCCCATACAGGCACCGAAGGAGGCTTCCTCTATGCCCTGAAGGGCGTCTTTGGACACTTCAAGGGCTATTACTTACTACTGCCATACTATGAGAAGGTTAAAGAATACACTGATATGGATCATCGCGACATGTGGGAATACAACCTCAACCTTACAGAGGAGGAGCTTCTGAGGATGCTCAGGCATATCTGGGAGCTTAAGGAAATCTATTCTTATTATTATTTCTTCGATGAGAACTGCTCATACAACATATTGTTTCTTCTTGAGGCAGGCAGGCCTTCGGTAAACCTTACGGACCCCTCTACGCTATGGGTTATTCCTCTGGACACTGTAAGGGCAGTCATAGAAAACGGCATGGTAAGCTCAGTTGACTACCGTCCTTCAAAGGCAACGATTATCAGGCATATTGCCTCCCTGCTTCCTGCTGAAGACATAGAGACCTCGTTAGAAATAACTGATGAAAAGCGTAGTCCTGAAAGCCTTCTTAAGGACGAAAACCTCAAAGCCAAGGCAGAGGTTCTTGACCTTTCTGCTGAGATGCTTGAGCTTAGATACCTGAAGAAAAAGCTTTCAGAGGAAGAATACACAAAAAGGTTTCACCGCGCTCTGGGAGTGCGAAGCCTTCTTAAGGAGGGCTCTGAGCATTATAAAGTCTCCCAGCCTATTATGCCACATAAAGGCCATGGCTCAGCGAGGCTTAGCATTGGGGCAGGCATAAAGAACAAAAGGTTTTTTGGAGAGTTAAAGCTCAGGCCTGCTTATCACGACCTCCTTGACCCTTCGCATGGATACCCTGAGGGCTCTCAGATTGTCTTTGCCGACATAAGGGCAAGATATTATGATGAGGATGACTCATACAAACTTGAGAGTATTGACTTTGTGAACATTGTCTCAATCTCGCCTAAAAGCAGGCTCTTTAAGCCTGTCTCGTGGAAGGTCAAAACAGGGCTCCTCCGGAAGCCTCATAGCGACGGAAAAGACCATCTCGTATACTATATTAATGGCGGCTATGGCATTGCATCCGAGGGCAGACTCCCGGGACTTTACTATGCCTTCTTAGAGGCAGAAGGAAACCTCGGAGGCAAATTGACAGAGGACCACTCTTTGGGGCTGGGCATCTCAGCCGGAACCCTTGAGAAGATAACAGGCATATGGAAGCTTCATATTATGCTTAAAGCTATGCGCTATATCTTAGGGGACGAGCATGAAGAATTAGGCGGCACAGTTGCCCAGAACCTGAGGCTCTCAAATAGCATGAGCCTTACCCTCGAGCTGTCTAAAATAAAAGCATACGGCAGATACACAAACACAGCCATAGCAGGCCTGAATCTTTACTTCTGATGAAAAAGACACTGAGCATAGCCCTTATCGTATGCCTTATTTTAGGCTGTACCGGGTTTTTCTTCCAGCCTTCAAAGGAGTTCATAGAAAACCCTTATCTGAAAGGCATAAGCTCAGAAGATGTATATTTTAAAACACCTGATGGACTGACACTTCATAGCTGGCTTCTTATGCCTGAAGGAAAAAGTGAAGGGTTCATACTTTATCTCCACGGAAACGCAGAAAACATCAGCACTCAGATAGGTAATGTGCTCTGGCTCGTCAGGGAGGGTTTCACAGTGTTTGCTTTTGACTACAGGGGATATGGCAAATCCGAAGGAAGCCCTGAAATTAAAGGTCTGCATATTGATGCCATGACAGCTCTTGAAAAGGCTGTTTCTCTAACAAATGAAGAAGATGTCATCGTCCTCGGGCAGAGCCTGGGAGGCGCCATTTCGGTCTATACGGTTGCTAACTCCCCCTTTTTAAAAAATGTGCGAGCAGTGGTCATAGACAGCGCATTTTCAAGCTACAGAGCTATTGCAAAGGAGAAGGCATCGGAATTAGCCCTCACATGGCCTTTCCAGCACATAGTGGCACTCTCTGTAAACGACGACTATAGCCCTGTAAGATGGATAGACAAGCTCTCTCCTGTGCCGCTCCTTATAATCCATGGAAAGAAAGACCCTGTCGTCCCACTTAAGCACAGCCTTATCCTTTTTGAAAAAGCAGGAGAGCCAAAAGACCTCTGGATAACCGAGTCAGATGGCCATATCATGTCATTTTTAGAAAAACCCATCAGAAAAAGACTTACCGACTACCTCAGGCTGAGATAGAGCGGAAACAACTGAATAAGTTCAGATACATATATAGCCGACCCCTGAATTTTTGTCAGCCGTAAGAGAGGTGAAACTTTGGTTTTTAAAGGAGAAAAAGGCAGAGCTGTGCTATAATAGATTTAAAGATACAGGAGGCCAGATGGGCATAGGAATTGATAAGTCAGAATTGAAGGAAGCCATCAGAGAAGTTCTCAGAGAAGAGTTATTGAGCCTTGCCATCAGCCTTACGCCTTATGTTTCTGATACCGAGATGCAGGAAATAGAGAAAACCTTTACAGAGGATGATTTTCAAGAATAGGATTAAAACCTCTTTGAACGCTCTCCTTAATTATTTTAACAGGGGTGAAATTCGATGTCTTGTAAGCAGTATATTTAAAATGGTATCATAAGCAATGATTTTAGATTAAAAACCGAGGAGGACTATAAAATGAAAAATTTAACATTTCTCGTGTTAACCGTTTTTGCATTTTCAATAGTCGCTCTGTTTAATCCCTCTCTATCGAATGCACAGGGCGATAATGCTTACGAATACACGGAATACACTATCCAAAAAGGAGATACCCTGTGGGATATCTCTTCGAGTCACCTAAAAAACCCATTCCAGTGGCCACTCATATGGAATCAAAACAAAGACATAGCCGACCCTGATAGGATATATCCAGGCCTTGTGATAAAGATACCTTCTGGCATAAAGGCAATAGAAGAGGCTGGATTGGAGACCGTGCAGATTGTGCCGAAGGCAGAGCCTCCAACAATAAAGGAGGAGGTCCAAGAAGAAAAGGCGATAACGGAGATAAAAGAGATAAAAGAGATAAAGGTTCAACCCATAACTAAAGCAGAGCCTGAAAGGATTGCTCCAATAAAGAAAGGGTATCTTACCAGTAGAAAAACATTGCTTTTTTCAGGCTATATAACAATGACGGTCCCTTACAAAGGCGAAATTACAGGCTCACCTCTTGAGGCAAATTATTTCGGTGCAAACGACAGTGTATATATAAAAACCATCGGTGATGTAAAGAAGGGCGACAGATTCTTTATCATCCGTAAAGGAGAAAAAGTAAAACACCCTCATACCAGCATTCTCATTGGCTTTATGGTAGAGGTTTTAGGAACATTGGAGGTGGAGGAAATAACAGTAGATGGGGTAAAGGCACGCATTAAAGAAGCCTTTATAGATATAACCAAAGGAGACACGCTTGACACATATACCGATATAGAGCTTCCATATGTAATCGGTGAGCCGAGGAAACCTCAGTTAGATGGATTAGTCGTTGCAACAAAATACAACCGTAGCCTGAGCGGACAGTTAGACACGGTGTTCATTGACAAGGGGAAAAACGATGGGCTTGAGCCGGGAGATTTACTGGTCATAGTAGCATCGGGCTCAAAAGGCAGGACAAATGCCATTATCCAGATAATACAGGCTCGGGAATCCACTTCCTCGGCAATCATACTGGAAAGCATATTAGAGGTAAACATTGGAGATGCGGTTATAGGAATGAAGTAAAAGGAATAGGATTGCCAAGAGACAAGAGAATAGTTTAAAATATTAAAAAGGAGGAGTAAATTGAAAGAGGGCATTCACCCGGAATACAAAGAAGTTCAGATTGTCTGTGCATGCGGTGAGACATTTACCACAAGGTCTACGAAGCCCAAGATACATATTGACATCTGCTCAAGCTGTCATCCTTTCTTTACGGGTAAGCAAAAGATAATGGACACCGAGGGAAGGGTCGAGAAATTTAAGAAAAAATACGCAAGGAAAAATAAGTAGCTTATCTTATAGGAAGTCGTTAGAGCAGGGTTTTCTCTAACGGCTTTTTTATTTTATCTATGAATACAATAGGCGGACAAGCTGTAATCGAAGGAGTAATGATGAAATCCAGAAATGGATGGTCTGTTGCCGTTCGGGGCATGGACGGTAAGATACATCTAAGGAAGGAGTCTTTAAAAGACAGGAACAAGCTCTTGAGGACACCTATTGTCAGGGGAGTTATTGCACTTTATGATGCCTTTTCCATTGGAATAAAGGCACTTGAGTTTTCTGCAAACAAGGCATACGAAGGAGAAGAACAAAAGCCCATGAGCAGGCATCTGCTTGTCTTTACGATTGCGGTGGCACTGATGCTTGGGGTAGGGCTTTTTATATTATTTCCACTTTATGCGACAAAACTCTTGGGCATTGCCTTTCATAGCGTATCGGAGAATACAGTAATGTTTAATCTTGTGGATGGCTTGATAAGGGTATTTGTATTTCTCGTCTATATAGGTGCTATAGGGCTATGGCCCGAGATGAAAAGAATCCTTCAGTATCATGGCGCAGAGCATAAGGTAATACATGCATATGAGGCAGGAAGAATGCTTAAGCCTGAGGGTCTTTCCGATATGAGCACCCATCATCCAAGATGCGGCACGAGTTTTCTTCTCATCGTGATGGTTGTAAGCATCGCAGTATTTTCGTTTATCCCTCAGTCATGGCATTTCTTTTATAAGTTCCTTTCAAGAGTAATCTTTATACCAGTGATTGCAGGGCTTTCGTATGAACTGCTCAGGTTTTCTTCAAAGAGGAAAGACAATGTAGTTATCCGTTTTCTGGTGATGCCTGGTCTTGCCCTTCAGAGGCTTACAACCCGTGAGCCTGATGAATTACAGGTTGAGGTTGCGATAAAGGCATTGGAGGAAGTGCTTTCGTTAGAGGTGAAAGATGCTCGATAAACTTAAAACTATAGAGGAAAAATACGAGGAGCTTACAGCCCTTCTAATGAGCCCCGATGTGTTTTCCAATCCAAAGCTATACCAGAAATACTCAAAGGAGCAGGCAGACCTCACGCCCTTGTTTGAGAAGATAAGGTATTACAGGAAAGTGCTTTCGGAGATGGAGGATGTAGAGGAGCTTTTAATCGGCGGAGATGGAGACCTGAGAGAGCTTGCACGGGCTGAATTGGATAAGCTTAAAGGCGAAAAGCTCAAGGTGGAGGCAGAGCTTAAGATTATGCTTTTGCCAAAAGACCCAAGGGACGAAAAGTCCGTAATACTCGAGATAAGGGCTGGCACAGGAGGCGGGGAGGCATCTCTGTTTGCATCCTCTCTTTTTAGGATGTATTCGAGATATGCCGAATCCAAAAGGTGGAAGGTGGATGTCATTAGCTCAAACCTTACAGGGCTTGGAGGAATAAAAGAGATTATAGCCTCTATCGAGGGCAAAGGTGTCTATAGCAGGCTCAAGTATGAAAGCGGAGTTCATAGGGTTCAGCGTGTGCCTGTTACAGAGGCATCAGGAAGGATTCATACATCTGCGGCAACCGTTGCAGTCCTGCCAGAGGCAGAAGATGTAGATATAAAGGTTGAAGAGAAGGACCTAAGAGTAGATACATTCTGTGCCTCGGGGCCAGGTGGACAGGGAGTCAATACAACATACTCAGCCGTAAGAATCGTTCACCTGCCAACTGGCATGATGGTCTCCTGTCAGGACGAGAGGTCTCAGATTAAAAATAAAGAGAAGGCATTAAAAGTCCTTCGCTCGAGACTTTATGAACAGCACATCGAGGAGATGGAAAGGGAAAGAGCGCTCGAAAGAAAAACCCAGGTAGGCACAGGAGATAGAAGCGAAAGAATCAGGACATATAATTACCCCCAAAACAGGGTCACTGACCATAGAATCGGACTTACACTTCACAGACTCGAAGCTGTCATGGAAGGAGACCTCGAGGAAATAATCGTTAGCCTCACCACACACTTTCAGACAGAAAAACTAAAAGAGATTTTAAAATGACTCTACTGAAAGAACAAATGAGGGCATTTGACATTCTAAGACATATTGCCTCTACACTCAATCACTCAGGCATAGAGAACCCCGATAAAGAGGCAGAAAGCATTATCAGGGAAGTAGTAGGCATCGAAAGGGTTAAGCTCTACAGCGAAAACCCCATTCTTTCTAGATACCAGATAGAAGCTATAGGAGAAATCGTAATCCGTAGGGAAAATAGGGAGCCAATCCAGTATATATTTGGCTATGCAGAGTTTTACGGTATTAAGATTAAGGTTGGCAAAGGAGTCTTAATCCCAAGACCCGAGACAGAGCTTGTCGTAGAACAAGGTGTAAAGATATTGAAAGAAAATCCTGAGGCAGTCGCACTTGACCTTTGCACAGGAAGCGGGGCGATCGCAGTTTCGCTTGCAAAACATATCTCTCATGCAGACATCTATGCAGTGGATGTCTCGGAGTCCGCATTAAGATATGCAGAGGAAAACAAGGAATATCAGGGCTTAAAGAACATGCACATCCTTAAAGGATGGCTTTTTGAGCCTGTAAGGGGTATGAGATTCGATTTAATAGTTTCCAACCCGCCTTATATTAAAAGTAGCATCATAGATACCCTCCAGCCCGAGGTCAGGGACTGGGAGCCCAAAGAGGCACTAAATGGCAAAGAAGATGGTCTTTATTTTTTTAAGGAGATACTTAAGGATGCACCTGTTTATCTTAATCCCGGAGGTTCTGTTATACTTGAGGTAGGACAGGGGCAGGCAGAGGAGGTAGTTAAAATAGCAAAGGACTCAGGTCTCGGTATAGTCTCTAAGATTAAAGATTATGCTGACATAGAGAGGGTGCTTGTGCTTAGGTGATAGAGTGAACTTTAAAAAACCGTATTTTTATCCCCTTCTGGTTTTCCTTATTCCGTTTATAGTTTATCTTCCAACTCTCTGGGGTGTATTTTATTATGACGACAATGTGGTATTTTTGGGTCATCAGGTAAAGAGGCTTGCCGAAAACCCATTCCTCGTCTTTAGTAAGGATATCCATATAGTGCCAGGGGTTGGGACCCCAAGAAGCCTTCATGTGTTTTTTCTTCTCGTTCTTTACAAGGTCTTTGGTGCAAATCCTCTGCCTTATCATTTATTCAATCTCCTGTTTCATAGTCTTACTGGAGTCCTTATATTCTTATTTTTAGGCAGGTTGACAGGCAAGCCAAATATCGCCCTATTAGCAGGCATTATCTTTGGCCTTCATCCGATTCATGTAGAAAACATCACATTCGTAACACTTGGAGGCACTGACCTCTTTTATGGGTTCTTTTCGATATTAAGCCTTTTTTTGTATGTCTTATTCAGGGACAAGATATTAAAAGGCAGAAGGAATCTATTACTGCTTGGGTTATCGGTTATTGCATATTTCTTTTCCATGCTGAGCAAGGAATCCGCAGTTACCTTTATAATACTCTATCCATTGACCGAGTGGTTGTTAGAAACCCCTTCGGAATCGAGGTTACAAACCCCTGAGAGGTCACGGTGGGGCTATCTATGGGCACTTCCACATCTAATAGCCCTCCTCTCCATGAAATGGGATTACCTTATGGCAGGCACATCGATAGCAGTATCCGCAGTAGGCGTAGGCACCGCTAACATAGCCAGGGGCAGAGGCATAGAGGATGTCATTTTAAACTTAGGGTTTTTTATAAAGTCCGTGACACTTCCATATCCGCTTTCTCCTTTTATAAAGGAATTTGGAAATAATGTAGTGCTTTATTCATTTGCATTACTTTCCGTGACGGTTGTGGTTCTTGGGATTGTCCTTAGAAAGAGGCTTATCGCATATGGCGCCCTCTGGTTTATTGCAACCTCTCTGCCCTATCTCCTTGTACCTCTTCTTGAGACAAATCTTACGATTACGGCAGAGCGGTATATCTATGCACCCTCAATTGGTTTTGCCATCCTGCTTTCATCGGCTCTAATGGGTCTTTCTCGGAAAAGGAAGCTTTTAAAATCCCTCCTTGCTTTTATCTTTTTGGGATATAGCATCATTGGGGTAAGTTATTTCTTTAGTGCATGGCGCTCCGAGAGTGCATTCTGGAGATGTGCCATAAAGAGGAATCCTGATTATGTCTCGGGTTATCTGAGCCTTGCAGGCATCGAACTTGCTGAAGGCAATATCTTAGGTGCAAAGACACTGATTATGCAAGGGCTTTATAAGCCAAAAGGCATGCCTGCCGAGTTTTCACAGGCCGCATATTTCGTGGGGAATATCGCACTTATGGAAGGAAATGTAATGACTGCCGAAAGCTACTATCTCCTTTCGTTAAGATACGGTCCATATGAGTTTTCATACATAGAATTAGGGTTTTTATACCTTAATACAGGAAACCCCGAAAGGGCGAAATGGGCATTTGAAAATGCCCTCGGCTTTCCTGCACAAAACCTTAGGGCAGTCTATGGGCTTGCAAAGTCATATGAGATGCTGGGAGATAAGGAAAAAGCAAGGCTTTATGCCTTAAGGGTCTATGAGAGGGCTCGTGATGAAAGGCTCAGGGCGGCTGCCTCTGAAATCCTAAGGTGAGGTCTGAGGGCAAGGAAACATCTGCTTGACTAAGAAAATCAAAGCAATTAAAATTCAGGCAGAGGGCGATTAGCTCAGTGGGAGAGCGCTTCCTTCACACGGAAGAGGTCGTTGGTTCAATCCCAACATCGCCTATTATTTCTTCCGATAAGATACTTGTTGACTTCTATGAAGTCGTTATGCCATACTACTCCATAAGATGTTGGAGTTGGAGTATTTTGGCGTATTAAATCCGCAAGGTATTTAGACTTCTCGGGTTTTTTGTTGCAAATCTCCTTTCAACTTCTAATCTCAGAAAGGAGGTTCAGTCACATGGCAAACGGAACAGTGAAGTGGTTCAATGAGTCAAAGGGGTTTGGTTTCATCACCCAGGATAATGGCACCGATGTATTTGCACACTACTCCGCCATTCAGGGCGGAGGATTCAAAACCCTAGTTGAAGGCGATCAGGTTAGCTTTGATGTTGTCGACGGCGACAAAGGACTCAAGGCTCAAAACATCGTAAAGGTGTAAAGACAAAAGAGCAGACCCTTACCAAAAGGGTCTGCTCTTTTCATTTCCATCATCACCCACAAACACCTTAAAATCCAAAGACATGAGTGTCACTTATAGAACTATCAATATTTTTGATAGGATAAGGCTTGACAAGATTTTTTCCATATGATAATCTCCATTGCTTTGCTAAAGTTCCTGCTTTAATCTAAATGATAAAGGTGGTAAGAGGATGTTAGAGTTAAATTACTGGTTTTTTGTCCTTCTTGTAAATTTCTTAGTTCTACTTTTCATTCTAAATATAATCCTATTTAAGCCTCTTCTTAAGGTATTCAAGGAAAGGGAGGATACTGTTAAGGGCTCGTTGGATTCGGCAAGGCAGATGACTGTAAAGAAGGAGACTGCGATAGAGGATATGAAGAGAGACTTTGCTTCTGCCGGGCTCAAGGCAAGGGCTATATTCGAGGAGCTAAGGGCGCAGGGGCTTGAAAGACAGAAGGAAGCTGTTTTAAAGGCAGGGCAGGAGGGCGCAGGACTCACGGAGGAGGCAAGGCAAACCCTCAGGCAGGAGGCTGAAAAGGCAAGAAAGGCTTTAAGGGCAGATGTGGAGAGATTCTCCGATGAGATAGTGAGGAAACTCGTAAAGGTATGAGCTCAATTATTAAGGTAATCTGCGGCTTGATATTAATATGTTTAGTGCCAGTGATTGCTTTTGCAGTAGGTGCCGAGGCTGAAGGACAATCCCATATTATGGAATGGGTCTGGAAGGTTGTTAATTTTGCAATCCTCGTATTTATCCTCGTAAAGTTCCTTGGTAAGCCTCTTAAGGGTTTTCTAAAACAAAGGACAGAGCTTATACAGAAGACCCTCGATGAGGCAAGGCAGGCAAGAGAGCTTGCGGAAAAGGCACTCAGGGAGGTAGAGGAAAGGCTTAAAGGCAAAGACAAAGAGATAGAGGGCATAATCTCCTCTTCAAGGCAATCAGGCGAGAAGGAGCAAGAGTTCCTCGTAAGCGAGGGCGAAAGACTCAGCAAAAAGATAATCGAGCAGGCAAAGGTGAATATAGATTTCGAGCTAAAGAAAGCAAAAGAGGCTATAAAGGCAGAGGCAGTTGAGCTTGCAATGGAGCTTGCAGAGAAAAAACTTAAGGAGAAACTGACCCCTGAGGAGCAAAGGAAGCTTCTTGAGGAATCCTTAAGCAAGCTGGAGGTAAGGGCTTGAAAAGACACAAACAAACCAACAGGTTCGCAAAGACACTGATTGATTCGGCAGGGCTGGATGCAATGCCGAGGGCTTTGTCGGAATTGACTGCACTCAATTCCCTCATGGAAAGCACTAAGGAGTTCCGCAGTTTGCTTATAGGTCCACAGTTTACGGATTCCGAGAAAAATACAGCCATTAAAGAGGTTGGAAGCAAATTAGGATTCTCCGAAGACACAATAAAGTTTGTTTCGTATCTTTCAGCCCTAAAGGCAATGACTGCACTTGCAGATATAATACGCACTTCACTCAGCATCTATCTTGAAAAGAAAAGAAAGGCAAAGGCAACTGTCTATACGCCATCTGACATAGGCAGACAGTACGAAGATAGGCTCAGGTCTGCTTTAAAGAAGCTTGTAGATCGGGATATCGATATAGAGTATGTTACAGAGCCATCCATTTTAGGCGGTATGCTTATCAGGGTAGGCAGTAGTATGTATGATGGAAGCATCAAAGGCCAGTTAAGGCTTTTAAAAGAAGAGCTTGTAAAGGGGTGATTTGATGGAGATTAAGGTTGAGGAAATAAGTGCGCTTTTAAAGAAACAGATAACGGATTTTGAAAAGCGGGTCGATGTCAGCGAGATAGGCACGGTAATCACGGTCGGTGACGGTATAGCAAAGGTCTATGGCCTTGACAAGTGCATGGCATCTGAGCTTCTTGAGTTTCCAAATGGGGTATACGGCATGGCACTTAACCTTGAGGAGGATACAGTCGGCGCAGTCTTATTTGGAGAGGACACCCTCATCAAGGAAGGCGATGTGGTCAAGCGCACAGGGAAAATCATGGAAGTTCCTGTTGGCGAGGCACTCATTGGAAGGGTCGTAAATGCAATAGGCCAGCCGATTGACGGAAAAGGGCCGATTGAGACAAAGGAAATGAGAATCGTGGATATCGTAGCACCCGGCATAGTTGACAGACAGCCTGTTAGAGAGCCTCTTCAGACAGGGCTAAAGGCAATAGATTCAATGATTCCTATTGGAAGAGGCCAGAGGGAACTTATAATCGGCGACAGACAGACAGGCAAGACTGCAATAGGCATCGATGCCATAATCAACCAAAAAGGCGGAGATGTTATTTGTATATATGTTGCAATTGGCCAGAAGCGCTCAAACATAGCAAGGACACTGAAACAGCTCGAGGAGTTTGGCGCTATGGAGCATACAATAATCGTCTCGGCAACTGCATCCGAGCCAGCACCCATTCAGTATATAGCACCTTACACAGGATGTGCCATGGGCGAGTATTTCAGGGATAATAAAAGGCATGCCCTTATAATCTATGACGACCTGAGCAAACAGGCCACCGCATACAGACAGCTCTCACTGCTTCTCAGGCGTCCTCCTGGAAGAGAGGCTTATCCCGGGGATGTGTTTTATCTTCATTCGAGACTGCTTGAAAGGGCATCGAAGCTCTCGGATGACCTTGGGGGTGGCTCTCTTACTGCGCTTCCAATCATCGAGACACAGGCAGGCGATGTCTCGGGCTACATACCAACGAATGTTATCTCCATCACCGATGGACAGATATATCTCGAGCCAGAGCTTTTTTATGCAGGCGTAAGGCCGGCTGTTAATGTTGGGCTCTCGGTAAGCAGGGTTGGTGGCTCTGCACAGACAAAGGCTATGAAGCAGGTGGCAGGCACACTAAGGCTTGACCTTGCACAGTTTAGAGAGCTTGCGGCATTTGCACAGTTTGGCTCGGACCTCGATAAGGCAACCCTTGCTCAGATAGAAAGGGGTAAGAGAATGGTTGAGCTTCTCAAGCAGAACCAGTATGTGCCCCTGCCTGCAGAGGAGCAGATTATGGTCCTTTTTGCTGGAACACATGGGTTTCTAGATGATGTCCCTGTGGAGGCAATCAGAAAATTCGAGGCAGAGTTCCTGAGGTTTCTGAGGGACAGAAAAGCTGACTTAAAGAAAGAGCTCAAGGAGAAAAAAGCAATAGACGAGGACCTTAAGGCGAAACTGTCTTCTTCTATCGAGGAGTTCAAGAAAGGGTTTCAGCCTTAGGATTTAAAAGATGCCAACATTAAGGGATATAAAAAGAAGGATTAAGGCAGTCAAAAGCACAAGGCAGATTACAAAGGCCATGAAGATGGTTGCTGCCGCAAAGTTTAGGAAAGCCCAGCTAAAGATGCTTGCCATGAGGCCATATGCAGAGAAGATGCATTCTGTTATCTCAAGCCTTGTTGCCATAGGAGATATGGAACTGCACCCACTGATGGCAGTAAGACCAAGAAAGACGGTTGAGGTCTTAGTTATAACCTCAGACAGGGGGCTTTGCGGTGCGTCTAATTCCAACATATTAAAAACAGCCGCAGGTTTTATCTCAAACCTCCGAAACCAGGGCTTTAATGTCTCCATGAGCACTGTTGGTAGAAAGGCAGTGGATTATTTCAAAAGGAGAAATGTCCCTATAAGGAAGGCATGGTCAGGGTTCTCCGGCGATATAAGCTATTCGGCAGGAAGGGAAATCGCCACTAACATCATAGAGAACTTTACGAATGAGACATTTGACGAACTGCACCTCATATATAACGAGTTCAAGACAGTTATGACACAGAAGGTCACGGTCTTAAAGCTCCTTCCTCTTGCGCCTTTTGAGGCAGGCGAGGCGCCTTCGGTGGATTTCATATACGAGCCCTCGGAGCAGGAGATATTCAACAGACTTCTGCCTAAGAACATAGAGGTACAGGTCTATCGGGCACTCCTTGAGTCTAAGGCATCGGAGGAGGCCGCAAGGATGACTGCAATGGAGAATGCCACACAGAATGCAAACGAGATGATAGACAGACTCACGCTTCAGTACAATAAGGCACGACAGGCCTCCATAACAAAGGAACTGATGGATATAGTTGGTGGAGTGGAGGCGCTTAAATAATGATTTTTTTAAAATGTCATCATAAATTTTACTGGAGGTAATATGGAGATTAATGAGGGAAAGGTTTCGCAGGTCATAGGTGCAGTGGTTGACTTAGAGTTCGAAAAGAAGCTTCCTGAGATATTGAATGCCATCAGGATTCAACAGTCTGCTCAGCCTGAAAAGGGCATACCCGCCATAGACCTAACACTTGAGGTCGCATCTCATCTTGGGGACAACAAGGTAAGGACTATTGCAATGTCAACGACGGATGGCGTTGTAAGAGGCATGCCGGCAATAGATACAGGACAGCCAATAACTGTGCCTGTCGGAAAAGAGACGCTGGGCAGGATAATGACTGTCATAGGCGAGCCTTGCGATAAATTAGGCCCTATAGAGGCTAAACAGAAATTACCCATTCACAGGCTAGCCCCTGAGTTTGTAGAGCAGGAGACTGTCACTCAGGTCTTTGAAACAGGCGTTAAGGTCTTTGACCTTCTTGTGCCGTTTGTCAGGGGTGGGAAGATGGGGATGTTTGGAGGTGCAGGAGTTGGCAAGACGGTTGTTATCATGGAGATGATTCATAACATAGCAATGAAGCATGGAGGTGTCTCTGTGTTTGCAGGTGTTGGAGAAAGGACAAGGGAAGGCAATGACCTTTATCTTGAGATGAAGCACTCAGGTGTCTTAGACAAGGTTGCCCTTATATATGGGCAGATGAATGAGCCACCAGGGGCAAGGCTTAGGGTTGGCATTACAGCCCTTACTGCGGCTGAGTATTTCAGGGATGAGGGACAGGATGTCCTTATCTTCATAGATAACATATTCAGGTTTACCCTTGCTGGCTCGGAGGTCTCTGCACTTCTTGGAAGGATGCCCTCTGCGGTTGGATACCAGCCTAACTTAGGCACAGACATGGGCATGCTTCAGGAAAGGATAACCTCTACAAAGAAAGGCTCTATCACATCGATGCAGGCAATCTATGTGCCGGCAGACGACCTTACAGACCCGGCAGTGGCAACTGCATTCACTCATCTGGATGGAACAGTGGTGCTTTCAAGACAGATATCCGAGCTTGGCATATACCCTGCGGTTGACCCTCTGGATTCTACATCGAGAATCCTCGACCCGAAGGTCTTGGGCGATGAGCACTATTCGATTGCAAGAAGGATTCAGCAGATTCTTCAAAGGTATAAAGAGCTTCAGGACATTATTGCCATCTTAGGTATGGAGGAGCTTTCAGAGGACGACAAGCTCACAGTGTCGAGGGCAAGAAAAATACAGAGGTTTCTTAGCCAGCCCTTCCATGTGGCTGAGGCATTTACAGGCACCCCGGGCAAGTATGTAAAACTTGCCGATACCATGAAGGGCTTTAAGGCAATATGCGATGGCCAGTATGACACTATGCCTGAGCAGGCGTTCTATATGGTTGGCACAATAGAAGAGGCAGAGGAAAAGGCAGTAAAATTGGGCTGGAGTAAAGGTTAATCGGGTCACATGGAAAACAAGATAAGGCTTGAGATAGTCACACCCCATGGTCTCGTCTTTAGCGAGGATGTGGATGAGGTTACTGCGGCAGGCTCTGAAGGTGAATTCGGCGTTCTGCCAGGACATTCGCCATTTATAACGACCCTTAAGGTAGGTATGCTTACATGTAGGGGTGGCAGTGAGGTTACACATTTCTTTGTCAACTGGGGCTATACCGAGGTAGGACACGATAAGGTTCTTGTCCTTGCAGACAGCTCTGAGAGGTCTATTGACATAGATGTCCAAAGGGCACAGTTAGCTCTGAAGCGGGCAGAGGAGAGATTGAAAAAGGACGAGGAGATAGATTTTATCAGGGCACAGTCTGCGCTTGAGCGTGCACTGATGAGGATTCAGGTCTCAGGCAAAAAAGGGCAAGGCACATATAGGGAATAGGGAGTCCCCCGTTATGAGCCTTGAAGAACTGATCGAAGAACTCAAATCCCCAAGCGACATTAAGAGAAAAAATGCCGCAACTGCATTGGGTAAGCTCAAAGACCTAAAGGCACTTCCTGCGCTTATCATAGCACTTAATGACCCGTCTATGGCAGTAAGGGACAATTCGGCATTTGCATTAGGAGAGCTGGGCTCCGAAGATGCAGTCCCTTATCTTATGAGGACACTTAATGACCCGGAAGAGTGGGTGAGAAAAAGCTCTGCAAAGGCACTGGGCATGATAAGAGACAGCAAGGCAGTCAGCGCACTGACTGCCCTTCTGGATGACCCATCATATATAGTCAGGAAATCTGTTGTAAGAAGCCTTGGCCAGATAGGAGGAGGAGAGGCACTAAAAGCCCTCGAAATCGCACTTTTGGACAAAAGCGCCCTCGTTCAAGAGCATGCAAAAGAGGCTCTTAAGAGGCTTCAGAAAAAGAGCGTATAGGCTTTACCAGTTTTCTGCGAGAAGCTCAAAATACTCTTTTTTGTGGTTGCATGCAGGACAGACCTCAGGTGCTTCCTCTCCTTCATGCAGATAGCCACAGTTGAGGCATCTCCATGTTACGCTTTTGTCCTTCTTAAAAACCTTTCCGCCTTTTATATTTGCAAGAAGCCCTAAATAGCGCTTTTCATGCTGTTTTTCAGATACTGCTATGGCTAAAAATATCTTTGCTATGTCTTCAAAGCCCTCCTCTTGAGCAGTCTTTGCAAAAGATGGATACATCTCAGCCCATTCATAGTGTTCGCCTCCTGCAGCCTCTCTAAGGTTTTCCTCTGTTGTGCCTATAACTCCTGCTGGGTAAGAAGCCTGAATCTCTACCATGCCACCTTCAAGAAGCTTGAAAAGCCTTTTTGCATGCTCTTTTTCATGATTTGCAGCCTCCTCAAATATCTGGGCTATCTGCACAAAACCCTCTTGTCTTGCCTTACTTGAAAAATATGTGTAGCGATTCCTTGCCTGAGACTCTCCTGCAAAGGCAGTAAGAATATTCTTTTCGGTCTTTGTTCCTTTAAGTTTCGTTTTTCCCTCCTTAATAATCTTTTAATAAAAAATTATATAGCACCCCAGAGGGTAAAGTCAACTTAAAAAAGTCTGAGTATATCCTCTTGACAAAAAGGGTTTAAGCCTTATATAATTGAGATTGAGACTAAGTCTCAATAAAAAAATTCTATTCTCCAGAAGGTTTTGAATATGCACGAACACAGACACAGACATAGCCAGAAGTCAGAAGGGCTTAAGAGGATTGCCCTTGTAGGAAACCCAAATGTCGGAAAAAGCGTCATATTTGGGCTTCTTACAGGTAAGTATGCGACTGTTTCGAACTATCCCGGAACTACTGTGGAGGTCTCTTATGGAAACATGAGTGCGGATAAAAAGAGGTATCTTGTTGTGGACACCCCGGGGGTGAACAGTCTTGTTCCCATGAGCGAGGACGAGAGGGTAACGAGGGATATACTTTTGAGTGAAAAGCCATCGGTAGTCCTTCAGGTGGGAGATGCAAAGAATCTTAAAAGGACACTCCTTATAACCATTCAGCTTGCCGAGATGGGGCTCCCTGTTATCCTTGACCTTAACATGGAAGACGAGGCAAGGGACAGGGGAATCAGCATAGACAACAATAAACTCAGGGAATTGCTCGGAGTAGAGGTCGTTGGCACGGTTGCGCCCGAAAAAAAAGGCATAAAGGAGCTGAGAACAGCTATATCAAAAGGAGACTTCCAATCGCCGTCAATTGGTATTAGATACAGCCCTCAAATCGAGCAGTACATAGAGAGACTGGTTTCACTTCTACCACCTGCAAATATATCCAAGAGGTCGATTGCGATAATGGTACTTTCAGGAGACGAGAGCCTCGAGGAATGGCTAAGTGCTAATCTTAAAAACGGCATTATCGATGAGATTGAGGCTATAAGGGATGAGTGCCAGAGGAAGGCAGGCAGGCATTTGGGGCTTATTGTGAATGAAGCACGTCTTAGAAAGGCAGAGGAGATAGTAGGAAAGGTGGTTAAAAAATTTCCTCAGGAAGGAGGTTTTATAGCTTCTTTCATTGGCAGGGTAAGCATGCACCCTCTCTGGGGAACAATGGTTCTCTTAGGAGTGCTTTTTGCTCTTTATGAGTTCGTGGGTGTCTTTGGTGCAGGAACCCTTGTAGGTTTTATGGAGGAGACTGTTTTTGGGGAATATCTTAATCCTGTATTTACAAAGGTCATAGAAACAGTTATACCACTTAGAATCCTAAGGGAAATGCTCATTGGGCAGTATGGACTAATAACAATGGCACTAACATATGCAATAGGCATAATACTTCCGATAACAACGACATTCTTTATAGCATTTGCCGTACTTGAGGACTCAGGCTATCTTCCGAGGCTTGCTATAATGAGTAACAGGGTTTTTAATATGGTGGGCTTAAGCGGAAAGGCGGTTCTTCCTATGGTCTTAGGATTGGGCTGTGGAACAATGGCTGTCATGACAACGAGAATCCTTGAATCCAAAAGGGAAAGGCTGATAGCCACATTTCTTCTTGCATTGGCAGTTCCATGTGCAGCACAGCTTGGCGTCATCTTAGGAATGCTCGGCTCACAATCTATCACTTCTCTTTCTATATGGCTTGGATGCGTGTTCTTTGTGCTGATTGTCTCAGGATACCTTGCCTCTAAGATTGTTCCGGGCGAAAGGTCTGAGTTTTTCCTTGAGATCCCGCCTATCAGAAAGCCAACCCTTTCTAATATCTTAATCAAGACATCGAGCAGGACTATCTGGTATCTCAAGGAGGCAGTGCCGCTTTTTATGCTGGGGACATTTATCCTTTTTTTGCTTGACAAGATGGCTGTCTTAAGAATCATCGAGAGTTTTGCCTCTCCAGTCGTTGTAGGAGTTCTTGGACTGCCTGCCAAAGCGACTGAGGCATTTCTCATAGGATTTCTAAGAAGGGATTATGGTGCAGCTGGGCTTTTTGCCATGTCTGTAGCAGGCATTCTTACACCTCTTCAGGCAGTGGTGAGTCTTGTGACCATAACCCTGTTTATACCGTGTCTTGCACATTTCCTGATGATGGTAAAGGAGATGGGACTCAGGTTTGCACTTTCAGCAATAGCGATAATATTGCCTGTTGCAATCTCCTTTGGAGGGCTTCTTAACTGGGCACTCAGGGCATTCGATGTAAAGATATAGGATATTTTCATGTATGGGCTTTTTATGCAATAATTAAATGTAGGAGGGCTTTATGGAAGAAAAAGAAAAGCCTTGTAGAAGCCACACCCCATCAGGCACAGAAAAGAGCCTTTTTGAGGATGAGGCATTTGAGACTATATGGGAGCTTGCAGAGGCAGGAGATGTAATGCTCGATGATGTCATAGAAGAGGTAGGCTCTAAGGCAGGAATTCTCATGATGCAGGATGACGGCTGGCTCATTATAAAGGACGACAAGGTTTACCTTACTGATGAGGGAAGGGCAAGGGCAAGGGACATCACAAGAAGGCATCTTTTGGCAGAAAGGCTTTTTGCAGATGTCTTAGACCTCAAGGACTATGAGGAGGATGCATGCAGGTTCGAGCATGCCATAAGCCCTGGGGTAGAGGAGGCAATCTGCACCCTCTTAGGTCATCCACCCACATGCCCTCACGGAAGACAGATTCCAAGGGGCAATTGCTGTAAGCTCTATGCAAAGAAGGTTAGTCCTCTTGTCCAAAGTATCTCGGATATAGAGGTTGGTGGAAGTGCAAAGGTCGTCTTTATAAATGCACCTGCAATGGACAGGCTTGCGACAATGGGGCTTGTCCCGGGAGCAGTTGTTAAGCTTCTTCAAAAGAGACCCTCATATGTCCTTAGCATCGATGAAACCACCCTTGCTATTGACGAGGACATAGCCAGAGGGATTTATGTAAAGAGATAAAGAAATGGAAATATAGAATGGAAATAAATGTCTTCAGGGAATATCTAAAAAGTAAAGGGCTCAGGCTTACAGAGGAGAGGAGGGTTATATTTAAAGAGGTCTCCTTGAGAAAGGGACATTTTGACCCTGATGAGCTTTATATCGATATGCGAAGGAAAGGCATTAAGCCCTCAAAGGCATCTGTCTATAGAACCCTTCCACTTCTCGTTTCTGTCGGACTCATAGAGCAGGTCCAAAAGACAGACAAGCATACCCACTATGAGCGAATATCGGGCCATCACGACCATATGTTTTGTATTTCATGCGGGCATGTCATCGAGTTTTATTCAAAGCCCCTCGAGAGGCTTCAGGAAAAGCTCTGTAAGGTAGAGGGATTTCAGAGCATAAGCCACACGCTTGAGATAAAAGGCAGATGTAATAAGTGCAAAACGAAAAGTAAGCCCTAAAGACCATACCTGCCCAGAATCCAGTATAGCCTTATCCTTAAAAGGTCAATGAGCATTTTAGCAGGCTCCTGTATTATTCTTACCTTCGAATCAGGCGAATCAAGCCACCTGATTGGAACCTCTTTTATTTTATAGCCCATCCTTCTGGCAAGGAAAAGTGCCTCCACATCGAAGCTGAAGCCAGCTATAGTGCATTTCTCGAATATCCTTTTTGCAGACTCTGCCTTGAAAAGCTTGAACCCACACTGTGTGTCCTTTATGCCTCTTACAAGGAATCCCCTCACGAATATGTTAAATATCTTGCCCATGTTTTCCCTGTGCCATGGCTGTCTTAGTGCTATCTCGGATTCTTTAAGTCCTCTTGAGCCTATTGCTATGTCAAAGCCTGACTCGATGAATGGGATGAGCTTCTCTATCTCCTCTATTGGGGTTGACATATCAGCGTCGGAGATGAGGATAAGACTGCCTTTTGAGGAGAGTATGCCGTGTTTGACTGCGGAGCCTTTTCCCCTGTTGACTGGATGCTGAATCAGCCTGATATTACTTAATGCAATATTACCCACGATACCTGATGTGCCATCCTTAGAGCCATCGTCAACGACTATTATCTCGAAGTCCCTGAAATTGGCTCTTAGATACTCATAGAGTCTATTCAGCGTGGGCAGGATTCGCAGTTCCTCGTTATATGCAGGTATTACAACGGAAATAGAGTCTTTTTGCATAGTAAGTATTTTATCAGAGTTCTTTACCAAAGTGTTTCATGGTTGCACGATGGGCATTACCTCTATGAAATCGAATGCAGTGGATATAGGAGTCTTCGAGAACTTGGTATTGTCAAGCTCCCATTCCAGTATCATCTCGGATGGCTCTTTTAGATAATCCGAAACCATCTTTCGTAATAAATCGGTTGGCAGACCTCTTGCCCATATTTCGCCAAATTTCTCATCTGTGATAACAGTATCTTCGGGACGAAATTTGACCCTGTTAATGCCGTCTTTAATCGAGTCTTTGGGTAAACGGACAGAATATGTCTTCCAGCCTTCTTCCAATGTTAGACTGCTCAGATAAACATCATTTATAAACACCCTGAGTGCCTTTTTCTTGAGGGTCTCGTGGGGTCTCATGTGGATGAGCATTTCATAATCCCTTCCAGAGTCGAGGTTTAAAAGGAGTGTTGACTCTTTTCCTGTTATTCATGCATAAGTGGTTTTACCGCTTTTCTGTCCATTTATCCAGCCCTTATAGAGATACGGGATTGAGGTCTCCGTACCTATGTCTATTTTAATTATGTCGGGTTTGCTGATAGTAACCTCATAGACCACATTATTTTCGTCTTCATATATCTTTTTCATCGGCAAAACATATTTCAGGTACTGATGCGCCCCCTCGATTGTAACGTAGTGGCTCTTATATACAACTACATAACCAAGTCCAAATAGGTTTACCACCTCTTCGGCTAATCGCTTGTCAGACTCTATATACTCTGGTCTTACGGGAAGGTCGCTTTGTATTAGATATACAGTACTGATTACGGGTAGGTTCAGATAGGAATAAAATATGCTCTCTGGGCCAAGCCGTGAGATAGCACCATTCAATATCTTTTTATGGTGCACTGACTGGTAAGACTGAATGGACGGGTCAGCCGATATGCCCATACAAGTAACAGTATCCCGCACAAAAAATGGGATTTGCAGTATAGACTGAGCTTTTCGGTCCCTCGAGATATGTTCATATACAGGTGCGATGGGATTTTTGAATACGGATGTAGGTATGAAATATTCAAGAAGTATAATGGGTATTATTAACCCAATGAGGTATCTTCTTTTTGCCAGAATATATCTCATGCCGTAGCCTGCCAAAACTGACATATGGAGCATCGTTAGAATGTGGAAGCGGGACGGAATCGTCAGGTTGTCAAATGACGGAATGTATCTGAATAGCAGAAACG
>JACQZC010000060.1:0-11330 GCA_016207905.1 Nitrospirota bacterium
ATGAGGCTTGCCATGAGATACGCTTTGGCTTCCACCCTATTGGAGTTCTTGATTTAAGAAAAGGGAAGGTCAGACCCAAAGTAAGAAAAGTGTAACCCATGTCCATAGGTTAAAATGTAACCCATGTGAATGTTGAACAAATGACTATAAACCACTCTTGGGGTCTCATATGTGTTGAACCTATACATTCAGCGCCTAAGGGAAAAGCTGACTGAAAAAAGTTAAAGAAACTAACGGTTAAGAAATAAATATCCTTTTCAGTTTTTGATTTTATTTTCCTTTCCCGCTGATTTCTTCAGAAAACCCCGGGCCTCGATTGCCTCGAGGAGAAGTTTCCTTGCCATCCATGAAAGGGTCCTGTCATCTTTTTCTGCTAACCGCTGAATGATTAACTTTATTTCGGGGGTTACTCTCACGGTCACTACCGTTTCTTTCTTCATTAGAACATTGTATACATAGCAAGTTGACAGCAACAAGGATTACTTAGTATACTTTGTATACTTTACTATGCTCGAGAAATTAGAATTAAAGGTATATGCAAAAAGCGGTCGTCTTTATGAGGAGTATTTCAGCAAGAAAAACGATACGAGAGAAGGGTTTCTGCAAAACTATCTTTCGGTAAATTATTCGAAATTAAACGCCCTCTGCTTTCTGATAGAACGTGTGTACGACGGCAACTTTAAAAATATCATCTCTTTCGGTTCGGGTTTTTGTGTTCTCGAGTATTTATTGAAAAAAGCCCTTCCAGAGGATACGAATGTAATAGCCACAGATGTTTGTGAAGAAATAATTCTCAAAGCAAAAGAATACTTGCCTGACATTGTCATCGATTCCTTTGATATTACCAAAGACGATATTGTCAAATTCAAAAACAAGCATAGGCTAAATTTTGATGTTGCCGTCTTCTTGGGCTCTTCTTACTATATGGAGGATGAACGATTTATCTCCTTCTTCCGTTCTTTAAAAAGTGTGGGCATAAAAGAAATCATTGATTTTTTACCGCTAAAAATATCTTTATTTACTTTTTTCAAATATAAGATTAAGGAAAACGATATTATCAGAAAACTTTTTAAAAAACTGCCTCTCAGGGTCGTATACAAAGGCGAATGTCATGCTCGATTGAAAGGTCTTTATCGTCTACGGAAGCTTTACAAGGTTGCGGGGTTTAAGATAAAAAAAGAATGCAATATAAAACCCTACGGTTATGTTGCAGTACTTAAGTCTAAATGACTCAGAGGAAAATAAAGGGGACGGGTTGTTCTAATTTCTAATAAATTCATATTATAGTTGTCTTCTCTCTGAACCCCTCTTTGTTAAATGGATAGCGAGCGTATTCCCCGCCTCAACGGGGTCAAGCGAGCGAATGTAAAAATAATAATTCCTTACATTAAGACTCCCTGTAGCAATCTACAGGAAGTCTTCAATTTCAGCCCCTGATTTTTAGAGTCTGCCTTAGCTATTGCAAATAATTCTGAATTCTGATATTCTGAAATCAGAATGGAGGTGTAAGATGCAGGCTAATAAATCATTGCTGGCAGAGATAAAATCTCGAGGGCAGTTGACCATTCCCAAAAAAATAAGGGAGATGAGCCATCTTGAAGAAGGTCAGGTTGTCTCTATTATCCCTGTTGGTGACGCTGTCATTATTACGCCAAAGAGGCTTGAGCTTGATGAGGCAAGAAGGCAGATAAAAAAGATACTTAAGGAATCAGGTCTTTCTGCTGAAGATGTCTTAGCAGGACTTAAAGAAGAAAGAGAAGCCCTCTTCAAAGAGACCTATGGCAAAAAAAGAAGCCGTTAGGGTCTTTTTAGATTCAAATGTTATTCTGTCAGGACTCCTTTCTGATAAGGGTGCACCACGCATAATCCTTGATATATTCTCTCTCAGGCTTCCATTTCTTACAGGTGTAACAGGCCGATATAACATCATTGAGATTGAAAGGAATTTAGCAAAGAAGATGCCGAAAGTCATTCCTGTGTACAGAGAATATCTCCCAAAGATAAATCTTGAGATTATCCCGGTGCCTTCATTGGCAGAGGTAAGAAAGTTTTACGGTCATATTTCTGATAAGGATATTCCAGTTATTGTTTCAGCTATCAATGGTAAAGCAGATATTTTTGTAACAGGAGATAAAAAGGATTTTACAAGGCTCAAGGCAAAGGGCAGTGAGCCATTAAAAATAGTAAGCCCATCAGAATTTATTGATATAGTCTTTCCCGATATTCTTAAGAATATTAAAGGCAGAGAATCATGAAATCTGCTCAAGCAGGCTTATGCTATAATCATAAAGCATGCGGGCATATGACATCATAAAGAAAAAGAGGGATGGCAAGGCACTCACAAAAGAGGAGCTGTCCTTCCTGATAAACGGAAATCTCAAAGGCGACATCCCGGATTATCAAATCTCAGCCTTTCTTATGGCAGTCTATCTAAATGGTATGACCGATGAGGAGACCACTTCACTTACCGATGTAATGCTCAATTCAGGCTCAACGATTGACATGAAAGATGTTCAGGGAGTAAAAATAGACAAGCACTCAACAGGCGGAGTCGGAGATAAGGTAAGCATAATACTTGCGCCCCTTATAGCCTCGATGGGAATAAAGGTGCCGATGGTCGCAGGAAGGGCTCTTGGGCACACAGGCGGCACATTAGATAAGCTGGAATCCATACCCGGCTTCAAGACAGATATTCCTATCAAAGAGTTCAAAGACAACCTCAATAGGATAGGACTCTCTATAATCAGCCCGTCAGAGGAGATTCAGCCTGCTGACAGATTGCTTTACTCATTAAGGGATGTTACTGCAACGGTTGATTCCATCCCCCTTATAGCATCGAGCATTATGTCAAAGAAGCTCTCCGAAGGAATAAATGGCCTTTTGCTCGATGTAAAGACAGGCTCAGGTGCATTAATGAAAGACACAGAGTCTGCTTTGAAGCTCGCAAAGACAATGGTCTCCATAGGAAACTCCATGGGTGTAAGGACTGTTGCACTTATAACTAACATGGAACAACCCATCGGAAAAACAGTTGGAAACAGCCTCGAGATTAAGGAATGCATCTCTGCACTTAAAGGCAAAGGAGGTGAGGATTTGATGGAACTTACCCTTACGCTTTCGGCATGGATGCTAAACCTTGCAGACTCTGTTTCGGAAGAGACACCGCTTAAAAAAATGTCAGAGCAGACATCGAGGCATTACAAGCACGAGGCAATGGAATTCATAGAAAAAGGGGATGCATTCAAAAAATTCATGGAGTTTATAGATGCCCAGTATGGAAACCCAGAGGTTGCATTAAGCCCGAACATCTTGCCTTCTGCAAGACATGTAAAACATCTCTACGCAGAAAAAGAAGGCTATATCCAGAGGCTTGGCGGAGAGGCAGTTGGCATTGCAGGGATGCTCCTTGGTGCAGGCAGAAGAAAGGCAGAAGACCCGATAGACCATTCAGTCGGTATTATCCTGAATAAAAAGGTAGGGGATTTCGTAAAGCAAGGCGAGCCAATCTCGATGTTTCATTATAACGATGATGCCTCGCTCAAAGAGGCAGAAGAGGTTTTCTATTCAGGCATCGAGATAGGACAAATGCCTACTGCACCCCTGCCAATGGTATTAGATGTTATTATGCCGTCTTAGGCTCCCAGACCTTGTCTTTGTCGATAATATGAATCACATGCCAGCCCCTTCTTTGAAGTTCCCTTGCTATCCAACGCCTATGGCATTTCCATGGAAACCTCTCTGCACATAAAACTACCGAGACTGCCTGTTTTGCAATCTCCTCGAGACCTGATACGGCATTTTTGAACTCCTCTGTTTGGCTGTAAGCCTCATATCCGCCTTTTCTAAATCCTCCTAATCCTTCTAACCAGTAATACCTTATGCCGTTTAAGTAGAGGCTTTCTATAAGCTCTTCTTTCGAGAAGCCATGAATCTTACTTTTTGGAAACCTTCTTACATCTATGAGACAGGCTATGCCATAGGCAAGAAGGATTTCTATAAAGTCCTCCTCTGTTCGCCTGCTTGTGCCGAGTGTATAGATTATTTTTTCTTTCATCTGTCTTATATTTTAGCACTTCAGATAAAATTTACATAGAACATTAAATATAACTCATTGAAAATCAAGGATTATTTTAGTTTTTATATGAATATCCAGATTATTTTGCTAAATATTTAATTTTTTCTTGACAATAATCTAATAATATGGTATATTTTTCTAAATATGAGCCCTATATTGAAATTAAAGAGACATAATGAGAAAAAGGAAATCATGTTTGAATTGAAGTATCTTCTGTCCCTCACAACCGAGCAGAGGTTTGAAATGATGTTTAAAAAAACAAATGAGCTAAGAATGTTATTGGAGAAAAGTGGACACAGAAAGCCTTTTGAGATTATTAAAAGAACATAAGGGATAAGAATGCAAGAGACCAGACATGAGCGATTCAAAAGGATTGCTAGAATGCAAGAGACCAGACATGAGCGATTCAAAAGGATTGCTTCAAAAAGGACAAATGATATTTTTGAAAAAATCAGGATACTCGGAAACTGTTCAAATAAAAGCTCTTATGAATATACAGAGGAAGAGGTGAATAAGGTTTTCTCTGAGATAGACAGGCAACTTAAAATAACAAAGGCGAAGTTTCTTTTAGGGAAGAGGGAGAGGTTTAAGTTATAGCTATGAGGGAGGGAATATTTGTTATTTCAGATCTAAAATCTCTTTTAAAGCATTCTCCAACCCCGATAGTTTTTTCTATCTGAAGGGAACAAGGATAACATCCCCTTTTTCATAAGCTGTCATAAACAGCGTCCTCATCGTTGTCCCAGACCTTTTTAAATGAGGCTTCTGAAAGCTTCTGGGAGGCTTTTGTAAGAAGAGTCTTTTCCTTTTTTGATTCTAAGAACTGGATGAAGTCAAAAACCTCTGCAAGAATATCTTCAGGCAGATTATCTATTTCTTTTTTGATTACCTCTTTAACAGACATAACCCCTCCTTTCTTTCATAATAAGAATTATACTTGAAATCGGATGCTTTCTGCGTTTTTCTTTTTCATTCCTTCCCCTTATACCCCACAACCGCAATCCCTGCCTTATTAGCAGATTTTAAGAAATCCTCTCTTTCAAGGAGTATGCTTTTGCCTGCCTCAACTGCAAGGACACTTGCCTTTACACCTATCATGACCTCAAGTGTATTAATGCCAACAGTAGGCACATCGAAACGCATGTCCTGATAGGGCTTTGAGACCTTTACGACAACCGCACCCTTTCCTGCAAGTTTTCCACCTCTTCTTATTGCCTCGTCTGTTCCTTCTATTGCCTCAACTGCCATAACTGCCCTGTCTTTTACGACAACTGTCTGTCCTATGTCCAATCTTCCTATCTCTTTAGCAATGTCAAAGCCAAACCTTATGTCATTCCATTCCTTCTCTGTTGGATGTTTTTTAGTAAGGATGCCTTCTGGGGTCATAAGAGAGGCACAGAAATCAGTGATGCTAAGAAGCCTTATACCGTCTTTTTCAAGCTCTCTTGCCACTGCAATAAGGATTGAATCGTCCTTTCTGTCTTTGAGGGAAAAAAGGAGTTTTGCGGCTCTAAGGTCAGGCCTTATCCTACTCAGGTAAAGGAGGGATTTTGGCACCTTTCCTGCCATCACTGCCTGAGTGACATTGTGTTTCTTTAGTGTCCTGATTATCTCTCCTAACCTTCCGACATTAACCTCTTTAAGGACATCTACATAGCCTGCAAGCGGAACATTAGAAATAGGGGTTAAGGCTATTGCCACGACTGTATAGCCTTTTGCCTTTGCATCGAGGGCAATTGCCTTTGGAAGCTCGCCCATGCCTGAGATAAGACCGAGGACTTTTAACGACATATGCCGCGCTTATTCTCCTGAATAAACTCTATAAGGTGCTTGATTTCCTCTGTGTATGGAAGCTCATCCTGAACCCTTTTGATTGCCTCTGTTAGGGTAAGTTTGTCTCTGAAGAGAATCTTATATGCCCTTTTTAGCTCGTTTATCGTTTCATCCGAAAACCCGTTTCTTTTAAGCCCGACTGTGTTAAGCCCGTAGAGCTTTGCCCTCGCACCAGATGCCATCATATAAGGCGGTATGTCCTGTGCTATACCGCTAAAGCCGCCTACCATTGCAAACGCACCGATTCTTGCATGCTGGTGAACAGCAGTGAGCCCGCCCATGACTGCATGGTCTTGGACTGTGACATGTCCTGCGAGTGTAGCCGCATTTGCCATTATAATGTTAGAGCCAATCTTACAGTCATGGGCTATATGGACATATGCCATAAGGAAATTGTCATCCCCTATTGTAGTAATGCCATCTCCTCTAACAGATGCCCTATGTATGGTTATATACTCCCTGATGATGTTTCTACTGCCTACTCTGACAGATGTCTTCTCATCCTTATAGCTTAAATCTTGAGGAGGCAGTCCAATACTCGTAAATGGATATATAACGCAGTTTTGTCCTATTTCGGTATCTCCCTCTATAACCACATTGGACTGAAGCTGAGTTCCTCTGCCTATTCTTACTCCTTTTTTGAGGATTGAAAAGGGCCCTACTATAACGCCTTCATCGAGGAAAACGCCTTGCTCTACGATTGCAGTTGGGTGTATTTGGGTTTCCATTATGACCCCTTTTCAGTGAGCATTGCAGTAAACTCAGCCTCTGAAACGACCTTGTCTTGCACCTTACCAACACCTGAAAACTTCCAGACATTGCCCCTCTGATGAATGACCTTTATATCTAATATAAGCTGGTCTCCTGGTATAACTGGTTTTCTGAATTTTGCCCTCTCTATGCTCATGAAGTAAACGAGCTTAGGAGTTGTCCCTAAGGAGTTTAATGCTAAGATTCCTGCTGACTGTGCCATTGCCTCTATGATTAGCACACCTGGCATGATAGGGTTTCCCGGAAAGTGTCCCTCGAAAAAAGGCTCATTCACAGTCACATTCTTAATGCCTGTTATGCTTTTGTCTTTATCAAGCTCGATAATCCTGTCTACAAGCAAAAACGGGTATCTGTGTGGCAGGTAGCTCATTATCTCATTAATCCCTATCATTACTTAGCCTCCTTTTTCGATTTGCCTTGAATCTCCTCCAATTTATCTTCTATAAGTTTAAGTCTTTTTGAAAGCTCTGGAAGTTTAGAGAAAACCGAGACTGCCTTAAGCCATTGGATGTGGGGTATGGTTGGAGAGCCTGAATAAATCCCTTTTGGCACATGCCCCATAACGCCTGACTGTGCTCCTATCATTGTGCCGTCTTCTATGTTAGCATGGTCTGAAACTCCAACCTGTCCTCCGAGAGAGACGAATCTTCCGACCTTTGTGGAGCCTCCGATTGCAACCTGCGAAACTAAGATTGAGCCTTCGCCAATCTTTACATTGTGCCCTATCTGAACAAGATTATCTATTTTTGTGCCTTTCCCTACGAGGGTGTTTCCTGTTGTAGCACGGTCAATCGTGACATTTGCTCCTATCTCTACATCATCCTCTATGATAACTGCTCCAACCTGCGGAATCTTATAATGCATACCATTATGAAACACATAGCCAAACCCATCCGAGCCAATGACAGAGCCCGAATGAACTATGACCCTATTGCCAAGAGAAACCCCTTCCCTTAAGACTACATTTGGATAAATGATGCAGGTGTCTCCTATTGTCACCCCTTCTCCTATGAACACCCCTGGATAAATAACCGAGCCCCTGCCTATCCTTACATCTCCTGATACATAACAGAAAGGCTCTATTGAGACATCCTCCTTAATCACGGCATCATCGGATACAAACGAAAGACTGCTTATGCCTATGGGCTTAAAAGGCTTTACATAGAAATGCTCAAGCAGTTTTGCAAATCCATAATATGGGTCGGTGACCTTAAGCTGGGTCCCATGGAATTCGGAAACAGGCTCTTTTACCATAACACACGATGCCTTTGTGTCTCTTAGCCTCTTTATGTATTTTGGACTCGAAAGGAATGTTATATCTCCTTCCAATGCATCCTCTATGCCTGAGACACCTGTTATCTCTATATCTTCCTGTCCGATTATCTCTGCTTCTAAGAGCTTTGCGATATCCTTTAATTTCATCTACTTAGTTTTCTTTTTTGGGACTTTAAATTCGTCATATCTTTGTATAACCGTATCCGTAAGGTCAATAACCTTGTCTTTTGAGTAAAGTATTATGCCTGCCGGGAATATAAAGGCAAATCCATCCTGTTTTCCTATGGACTCTATAACAGAGTCTATAAGCTCATCGAGTATGTTTTCCTTCATGTTGTTCTGTATCCTCTGGACCTCTGCCTGAGAGTCATCGATGAGCTTTGTTATCTCTCTTTCCATAGCATCGAGTTCCCTTAGCTTTGCCTTTTTAGCCTCCTCCGAGAGGGCGGTCCCCTGCTTTTCAATCTCCTCCCTAAACCTTTCTTTTGTCTTTATCTTTTCGGTTATAAAGGCTTCTTTTTCCCTTATGAGGGCATCTAAAACAGCCTTTGTCTTTTTACCTGTCTCGGATTCGTCAATAACATACTGAAGGTCAACGATTCCTATTTTTGTTTCGGCAGTTACGGTCTTTGTCTTTTCCTCGGAAAAGGCAGATGTACTCCAAATCAGGACAAACAATACTACGAATATCTTTTTCATTAGCCCTCCTTTTGAATCATTTTTAGATATATTACCAGAATACTGCTTGGAAGGGGAATACAAAAATTCCGAAAACAGCCTTTAGAAGAATGTTCCGAATGCAAACTCCCATCGGGCTTTTCTCTCTCCTAACTTTGGGTCGAGGTTTTTACCCCATTCTAATCTTAATGGCCCAATTGGCGAAATCCACCTTATTCCAGTTCCTGCGGACTGTCTTAGCCTCAGGTCGCTTTCGTTATCGTATGCAGTTCCTGCATCGTAAAATACAACTCCCTTGAGTCTTGCCTCCTCTAAGATAGGGAAGGTATATTCTGCATTTAGTATGAGCTTCCTTGTGCCTCCGATTATAGCACCTGTTTCATCTCTTGGTCCTGCCTCTCCAAAGCCAAGCCCTCTTACAGAGTATATACCGCCTACAAAGAACCTCTCATAAAGAGGAAGGGGATTTCCGAATAGCCCTCTGGCATAGCCAAAAGTGCCCCTTATGGAAAATGTCGTGCTCTCGGTTACAGGGAAAAACCATGATGACTCAAAAACAGCCTTTCCGTATTTATTATCTCCTCCTACTCCTGCATAGGTCAGATAGATTGCATTCAGCGAGCCTCTGTGAGGGTCAAGAAAGCTATCCCGCGAGTCCCTTTCGATGGATGGAGATATACTGCTTGTTACCTTAGAGCCCTCCTGCTGTCTTATCGCCTCGGAGGCAGTCTCATCGATATTGAATATCCTTGTTCTTTCGAAGTTATATGACACGCGAGACCTCCAGTAATCCCGAAATCTCCAGCCAAAGGCAAACATAAAGCCCTGCGAGGTCTTATCGTAATTCACATATTCCCTTTTTGTATTGTATATGCCTGTGGTAAACGAAACAGGCTTGTCAAAAAACCATGGCTCCATGAAAGAAAGCTCATATGTCGTAAACTTGCTTCCGAATTCCCCTCTGAGCTTTATAGATTGTCCCCTACCACCTAAATTACCCTGTGTTATGTCAACCATAGCCACGAACCTGTCAGTAGAGCTATATCCAGCGCCAACGCTCAAAAAACCTGTCTGCCTTTCCTTTACGGATAGGTCTATGTCCATGGTCTTTGCCTCACTGTTGAGTCGAGGGCTTAAGCTCAGCGATTCAAACAGGTTCAGGTTATTGACCTTCTCATAGCTTCTCCTTATAAGTTTACTGTTAAATGTATCTCCTTCATTAAGAAGAATCTCTCTTCTTATAACCTTATCCCTTGTCCTTATGTTGCCTGAGACCTCGATTCTTCCGATACTGTAAATCTCATCCTCGTTTATTCTAAGGATTAACCTTGCCTCTTTTTTTGGCTCATCCAGTATCATATCAGGCAGGACCATTGCGAGGGCATAGCCTTTCTCCGTATACATATCCGTTAATAAAGCCACATCCCTGTTTAGAGTTCTCTTACTTATGGTTGAGCCTACGGATGTCTTGAGTTTTTCTTTTAATTCCCCATCTGAGAACACCTTATTACCACTGAACTCTATGGAGGATATCTTGTAGGGTTCACCTTCCCTGACCTCGATAGTTATAAAAATGCTCTTTTTATCTTCTGAAAGCACTATATCGGGCTCAAAGACCTCTGCCTGAATGAATCCGTTGTCAAAGTAAAGGTCTTTTATTGTAGTAGTGTCTACCTCTATATTTGCCCTTTCGTATTTTCCACTGCCTGTTATGAAAGAAAACAGGCTTTTCTTGGATGTCTTCATGACCCTCTTTATCTTGCGTGTGGAGATAGCCTTGTTGCCCTTTATAGTTATTGTCTTGATTCTGACCTTATCTCCTTCCTCTATCTGATAGGTCAGCACCTGCCTATCCTCGTCTATCATTCTTATGACAGGCACCACCTTAGCAAGGGGATAGCCCTCTTTTTCATAAAGCTTCCTCAGCCTGTCGGCACCTTTCTGTATGAGCTCTATGTCAGAGGATGTTCCTGGAAGTATAGCCAGCTCTTCTTTGAGTTTTAAATCATCGAGCTCATAATTCCCTTGAAAGTCAACCCTGTGGATTCGTGGCTTTTCTAAGACTATATAGATAAGTTTAATGCCATCTTCGAGAGGCTCTAACTCAACCCTTACATCCTCGAAATTCCCCATCTCATAGATAGCCTTAATATCTTCGGATACCTCCTCATAGTCGAGAGTCTCTCCAACATCTTGGGTTATTCTTGCCCTGACTGCCGAGTCACGGACAGTCTTTAGCCCTCTGACCTCGAGCTCATTTACAATCGGAGATTCCTCCTCGGCATTTGCAGGTGGAGTCAAAAATGACAAAAAGATTAAAAAGATAAAAATTATTTTAAAGTTTAGCATGCCTGATTCTTTCAAACGCTTAGTATATCGCTCTTTTTGATATAATGTAAACAGGCGAATTATCTCATTTAAAAATTTTTATGAAAAGGGGAGACTAATTTAGATTTATTAATTTGGGGTTTCACCCCAAACCCCAGTTGCTTTTCCGAATTATTTTTAACCCTTCAGCCTCCTTCATTACACTGAAATTTTCTAAAGGGGTAAAGAGAGGGATTTTAGAAAAGGGGGATTAAAACTGAGATTCTGAAACAAGTTCAGAATGACCCCTATTTATCCCCTCCCTTGAGGGGAGGGGATTTAGGGGAGGGTGATTAAAAATATTTTTGTATCACTCTTTTATTTCACCCCT
>JACQZC010000060.1:11373-16719 GCA_016207905.1 Nitrospirota bacterium
TAACCCTCTCCCGCAAGGGGAGAGGGAAGTATTGAACAAACTCTCCCGCAAAGGAGAGAAGATGGATTCCGAACAAGTCGGAATGACGGAAAAAGAGGAGAATAATAGAGGAAACCATAGTTCACTTTTTTCTTGACAAATAGATTTCAATAGTTTATTATCTAACTATAGTTTATAGAAGGGAAATAAGGATTACACACTACCCCTCTTCTTAATAGAAAGAGTAAAGCAAAAGTAAAGGAAAAGTAAACAAGTAAACATGGGAATCTTTAAAAATCAATGGGTTATGAGACACCCCCCCCTCCCCAGTAAAGTAAACTTAGGAAGGGAAAAGGGAGAATGAACGATTGAACACTCACAAGGATGATAAACATATTGAATTAAAAGAGAAAACAGATGAATTTGCAGTTAAAGAATGAACATATAAAAAAAAGGGGTGGAAACGATTTCATTTCATCAGGATTTTTTTATGTGGGCAATGGGGAGGAAAACTTTTCGGATTAATGTATGTTATTATTTATGTATAATAAAATATACTTATCGTAAGGAGGGCAAATTGGAAGAGAAACTTACACATGAGGAGTTCCTAAAGAGGGCGATTCAGACCCTCAGGCGTGAAGGCTACAAGGGCATACACAGTGTGTATTCGGGGTTTAACGAGGCATTCAGGAAGTATTTCGAAGGACAAGACCCTGTGAAGGTAGTCAATAGCCTTGCCAAAGAGGGCAAGGTTACGGTGAGGCCTGTAAGAGGAGGCGTGATGCTTTACCTTCCAGAGGAATCCCCTGCGCCCTTGCAGACAGCCAAAGAGGCTTTAGAAAAGATGGGCTTATGAGGATTGGTATCTTTGGTGGCACATTCAACCCGATTCATTTTGGCCACCTGAGGGCAGTAGAAGAGGTAAGGCAGGCAGTGGACTTAGATAAGGTCTTTTTCATACCCTCTGGCTATCCTGCTCTTAAGACATGGGACCTCGAAGAGGCATCCCACAGGTATCGGATGACTGCCATTTCAGTGAAAGACAATCCATATTTTGAGGTTTTAGACATCGAATGCAGGGTTCCGGGCAGGTCCTATTCCGTAGATACCCTAAGTGAGCTTAATGCCCAATACCCTGATGAGGAGTTTTTTTTCATCTTAGGCATAGATGCCTTTATAGACCTTCCTGAGTGGAGAATGCCTGAGGAGATTATAGGGCTTTCTGAGTTTATTGTGATATCCCGTCCTCAATATAGTTTTATGGATGTCATTTCCTCGCCTTATCTTAATCCCGAGGCTGTTAAAGAGGGGCTTTTGAGGCTTGACGGAAAAGAGACTTCTATATTCAGGTCATCCCTTAGGAGCGGAAGAAGCATTATATTTACCTCCCTGACGCAAATGGACATATCGGCTACTGCTATAAGGAAGCTCTTGAGAGATGGTAAGTCGGTAAAATACCTATTGCCACAGGATGTGGAATCATATATAATTTCAAACGGGCTTTATTTAGCCCGAATCGAAAGAGGGCAAAAACCTGAAGGAGGCAGTGGGCTTAAACAGCAAAAACAAAGCCATTAAGATTGCAATGCTCTGCCTTGACAAAAAGGCAGACAATGTGGTTGTGCTCGAGATGAAGGGGCTTACCACATTTGCCGATTATTTTGTTGTTTGCTCTGGAGAAAGTGTAACTCAGGTTAGGGCTATTGCAGAGCATGTCGAGGAGACACTCTCGAAACTTAGGGCAAAAAGAGTTTTGCCGTTTAGCGTTCAGGGACTTGGCTATTCGCACTGGGTGCTGATGGACTACTCGGATGTCATTGTGCATATATTCGAGAAAAACACAAGGCAATATTATATGCTCGAAAAGCTCTGGCTCGATGCCCCGAGGGTCAGGATAGGAGATAATACTCCATGAGCAAATTATCTATACTCATATTCGTTGTCTTTATTGGGCTTCTTGCCCTTTTTGCAGTCTCTAACAAAGAGGTCACAACAGTAGCAGTGCCATTTGGAGATATCTACGAGGTGCCAAAGATAAGCCTGATACTTTTTTCAGCCGCATTTGGCGGACTTTCCATACTTCTAATGTTCCTGATACGGGATATGAGGCGGTTTCTCACAGGCTATAAGGTTCAAAAGAAACAGAAAAAGGAAGACAGGCTACATAGGCTTTACAGTTCTGCCCTGAATGCCATCCTTGCTGACAACGAGGTAGAGGCAAAGAGCTCCATAGAGAAGGCACTTGAAGAGAATCCCGAATATACGGATGCACTCCTTAGAGCCGGAGACATAGAGTTCACCCGGGGGGCATTCGGAGAGGCGGTCAGCTATTATAGAAGGGCACTTTCCTCGAGCCCAAGAAACTTGGAGGCACTGTTTTCCCTCGCAAAGGTAATGGAGACAACAGGCACAAGGTCAGAGGCACTTGGATTTATAGAGGAAATCTTAGACATAGACCCTGACAACCTCAGTGCCCTTTACAGGAAACGCTCAATCTTAGAGCTGGACGGAAAATGGGATGAGCTTATAGATGTGCAAAAGTCAATCCTAAAATACGAGTACACAGAGAAGGAAAAGCAAAGGGAACAGTCAAACCTCTTAGGCTATAAATACGAGCAGGCAAAGGACAGCCTCGAAAGAGAAGAGCTTGAAAGGGCAAATAAGGAATTCCGCGCAATACTCCGCATGGAGAGGAATTTCATACCTGCCTATCTTGGGCTTGCAGAGACAATGCTGAGGCAGGCAGAGCCAGACGATGCAGTGAATTTCCTTGAAAAGGCATATGAGCAAACATCCTCGGCAATAATACTTGCCCGACTGGAAGACGAATTAATAAACATTGGAGAGCCATCGAGAATCATAAGGGTATACAAGACTGCTATTTCCAACAAGCCAGAGGACAATATGCTCAGGATATTCTTAGGAAAACTTTACTACAGGCTCGAGATGATTGAAGATGCATTTGAGACCCTGAAGGCAATAGACGCTCAGGAGCCATACCCTGAGCTCTGTCAGCTTCTTGGAGAGCTTTATCTTAGAAGACAGCAATACGATAAGGCAGTTCAGGAATTCAGAAAGACCATGAACATGAAAAAGGCACTAAGGCTTCCATATTGCTGTGGGGTTTGCGGTTATATGGCAGAGGACTGGTCAGGCAGATGTCCGGGCTGTAGTTCATGGAATACATTTAAGTTTAATCTTCATGGCACCTGCAAAGTTTAAAAAAGGCAAGGTTGTTTTAGACACAAGCCTCTTTGTCAATCCTGATGTAAGGAGAAGCTTTGGCAAGACTCCGACAGAGGCTCTGGAGGGCTTTCTTTTTCTTGCGGCACAAGTGCCTATCTTAGAATTTTACATGCCGCCTTCTGTTTTCGAGGAGCTTTTGAACTTCATAGAGCCAGAGAAGGTCTCAGGAGACCTCCTCGTATACCTTCTTCAGAAGCCTCCCAAAAAACACGAGCTTATCATACCTGCATTTCTCCTTTATGAGCTTATCGAGGATGTAAGGGAAAGGGTGAACAAGGGTCTCAGGGTTGCCGAGAAAGCTGTTAGGTCAGCTGGGCTTAAGAAGGCAGATGAGGTCATACAGGACCTGAGGCATAAATACAGGGAAGCCCTTAGAGAAGGCATTATAGATAGCAAAGAGGATGTGGATTTGATACTTCTTGCCATGGAGCTTAATGCCCTTCTTGTGACTGCAGACCAGGGCGCAATAAAATGGGCTGAAAAGTTAGGCATAAAATGGCTTATCCCAGAGAAATTCAAAGAATACATGCTTAGCTCTATAAAAAAGGCAGGAGTGTTTCATCTCCCGGAAAAAACAGAGGGCTAATCGAAAAATCCATGTCCCCTTAATCTGTCTCTGAGTTCTTTTGTTGCTCTATCGAATACCCTATAAAACCTTGCCTTGTAGTATTCCCCTATTGCCTCCATGGACATAAGGTGTGCCCTGACACCAACTGTCTTTAAGTGAAGTAAAAGGGCATCTACCGTCTCTTTCCTCCTAACCCTTATGGAGAAAAACTCCCTTACCTGTCCTCCTTCATCGAGCTCTTTTAGCAACTTCTGATTCTGACTGCTTAGTGCCTTAGCCACATCTTTAAAGTAATCCCCTGCCTCTATACCGAATTCATGGCAGAAAAATAAAAGCCTTATCATCCTTTCCATATAAAACCCTGCTGGAAGCTCAGAAAGCAATCCTGCGGTTGCCTCTATATCCCTTAGACACGATGAAGGCGTAACATACTTAAGGGTCTTTCCTCCTTCAGCCACAGGCTTAAGGGTTATGCCTTCCCTTTCGTCTCTGTCAAGGTCAATTATGAGGTTTTTGACCTGAGGTATATTAATGTCTCTAAATTGCCCCCAGTGTCTTACCTGATTAATCCCTTCCTTTTCAAAGACCTTGTATTTTTCCTCAGGTAAAATAAGCCTTCCTTTGCCATCCATAATATCGAAGCCCATAAACATAAGGTCCTCTTTCATATAGGGAATGACCTCTGTATTATATGGGTTTTCAGGGCCAACTACCTCTCCGCAAAGTGTATGCAGGGGATAAACCGAAAAGAACCTTGCTGGCAGAAGCTCAGAAACCCTTTCTGTTGTAAACGGGCATATAAAGCCTCCCCTCGTAAAAGCTATAAGTAAGCCATCAACCAGCTTTACCCTTACATTGTAGCCATCCATCTTTTCTTCGGCATAAAAGCCCTCTCTAAGATACCTGTCGATTCCCCTTTCGAGGTGAAGGATTCTTCTTATCCTTGGGTAACCATAAAGCATATCTTTATCCCAGAAAACAGTGCCTCTAAGGAGATGCCCCAGGTCATGTGCCATCCTCACAAAGGTCCTTCCATTATGTTTGTACATGGAAAAGACTTCTTTCTTATCTTCGATGACGGATTCAGGGAAATGGGTTTTTACAAAATTCGGTATCTCCATAAGGAGATTATAGCACCACCTTTTTGTGTCCCGCCAAAATGATAATGTCCTATCGTATAAAAATCGTTTCCATCTCCTTTTTTTATATGTTCATTCTTTAACTGCAAATTCATCTGTTTTCTCTTTTAATTCAATAGTTTTATCATCCTTGTGGATGTTCAAGCGTTCATTCTCCCTTTCCCTTCCTAAGTTTACTTTACTGGGGAGGGGGGGGTGTCTCATAACCCATTGATTTTTAAAGATTCTGCCTTCATTATAGTTCCGTTTAGTTCCGTTTTGTTTCCGGATTAGACCGTATTCCTGCTTAAGTATCTCATTTGCAACCCTCTGCTCTTTCAATGTCCGTCTCTTTCTACGTCCTGAGCCTGTCAAAGGGTCTACAAACCATAGTTATAATAATAACCTTTTAAATCCCATTTGTCAAGTAAAAAA
>JACQZC010000061.1 GCA_016207905.1 Nitrospirota bacterium
AAAAAAGGAGGATATTATTACTATCATCACTATAGCCTAAAATCAAAACACTCCGAGGAAGAGGTTTAAGGATTTCTACCTGGTAATGTCAAAAGTTTTATGAGTGTGCCGAGAAAGCGTATTAACTCTTACCAGTGAGAGTCTGGTCTGGGTAAAGGTTAGCTACCAACCCAGCACCTAATCCCTCGTTTAGTCTGGTAACAGGCTGGGCGATGCGGGAAGAGGGAGGTATCGAGCCACAGCGAAAGCGAAGGGATTGAGCCTCGAAATATTTATGGTGTCAGGTTGCCGATGCTGTTCATTTATAGAGCACTTTTCCTAAGTGCTCTATTTAGCCGCAGGCAATACTCTCATAACCGTTATGGCGAGGTAATGAGAGACTGACGGGGTCTAAGACCGTGGCGAGATACTACAAGGAGCTAATATGAACTCGGGAGAGCCAGAATGTTTACCAGAGAAAGGTCCCTCTTAGAATTTTCTGGTATAGGCACTGACAAGCCTATGGACGGTAAGGAGGTGCGGAACTACATTCTGGCGGTCGGACTAACTCATAGTATCGATGAAGCAGAGTAATGTCTGTGGAGAGAAGGGGTTAGCAGTAATGCAATGGGAAGCAAGGGAAACATCTTCCACACTCAGAGGTGGAGCAAGGATGTCAACAAAACTTGCTTCCCTAACTCGGCGAGCCAGGGAAGATCCGAAGTGTAGGTTTACATCACTGGCACACCTACTCACAGAGGATTTTCTTAAGGAATGCTTCGGGGGGTTAAAGAGGGATAAGGCCCCGGGCATTGATAGGGTAACGGTTGCGGAATACGAGGTCAACTTGGAGGAGAACTTGAGGGATTTGATGACAAGGATGAAGGCGAAGCGATACAGGCCAAAGCCTGTTAGGCGAGCCTATATTCCAAAGCCTGATGGAACGAAACGGCCACTTGGAATACCCACAGTAGAAGACAAGATCGTCCAGATGGCCATCAAGAAGATTCTTGAGGCGATCTTCGAGGTTGACTTTGTGGATGCCTCCTATGGATTTCGCCCGAATTGTAGTTGTCACGACGCCTTAGATGCAGTGAACGAGGCCATTATGACCAAACCAGTCAACTACGTTGTGGATACAGACATCAAGAAGTTCTTTGACACCGTAGACCACAAGTGGTTGATGAGGTGTCTTCAGCAAAGGATTGCAGATTCAACTCTCCTTCAACTGATTGGCAGGTTCTTAAGAGCAGGGGTGATGGAAGAGGGTAAATATATGGAAGTGGACAGAGGCACACCACAGGGTGGGATAATAAGTCCAATTCTTGCTAATATTTACCTTCACTACGTATTAGACCTCTGGTTCGAGAAGGTTACGAGGAAGCGGTTGAAGGGATATGCCCAACTTGTTCGCTACTGTGATGACTTCGTTGTCCTCTTTCAGAGTGGGAGCGAGGCCAAAAGGTTCAGCGAAATGTTGAAAGAGAGGTTGGGTAAGTGGAGCACTTTAGATAAGTGCTCCATAAGTTTGGATTGGAAGTGGCTGAAGACAAATCAAGGATGATTGAGTTTGGTCGCTATGTATGGTATAAAGCACAGCGGGAAGGTAGAAAGGTAGAGACATTTGACTTCTTGGGTTTTACACACTATGGTGCTAAATCCAGAATGGGTAAGTTCAAACTGGGTCGAAAGACCTCAAGGGCGAAATATTGGCAGAAAGTGAAAGCGATGAATCAGTGGTTAAAGGACGTCCGCAATGTGGTGAAGTTGGAAGAATGGTGGAAGGTATTTAAACTGAAATTGGTGGGACATTACCGCTACTATGGAATAGGCGGGAACAGTTCATCAATACAGACCTTCCATTGGGAAGCAACAAAACTTGCCTATCCTATAAGTGGATAAATAGACGGAGTCAGAAGAAGAGCTACAACTGGGCACAATTTAATCGCTTTCTTAAGCATAATCCTCTGCCTAAACCAAGGATATATCATCCGTATCCTGTCATCGCTTGAAGGACGCATTACTGAAGAGCCCAGTCTGGGAAATCTGGACGCTGGGTTCTGTGAGGTCGCAGCCAGTAAAATATTTGGCCTAATGGGTGAAAGTCCCATCTTAGCAATTTGTTCGTTTCGGCTAAGTAGGTATATCCGACATACTGAACAGTAATGGGCAGTATGAAAGCTCGGAAGTAAACGGCCAGACTGCTCTTTGAAGTGGGAACGACTCAGTGGTCTACCAATCTGGGAAGCCTTAGCATAAAGCGAAGACTGCAAACCGAAATTGAACCGCTTGCGTGAAGTCGTTTGCAAGAGTGTTCAGGAGGCCGACCTTTTCCTCACGTAGGGAAGGCTGATACACCTGATTTAATAAACGGACA
>JACQZC010000062.1 GCA_016207905.1 Nitrospirota bacterium
GCCCATATGCATCTTGGCAGAGGGGCACTAACGAACACATGAACGGACTGGTCAGATGGTACTTCCATAAAGGCACGGACTTCGGTAAAATAACCAATGAGCAGGTGGCAATGGTAGCATCATTAATTAACACAAGGCCCAGAAAATGTCTGGGCTACAAGACGCACCTTGAAGTCGCATCTGTTGCACTTCGAGATTGAATGTAGGTCAGGCAAAATAAAAGTTTTTGTAAAGTTTCCTGTAGTTCAGCAGTATCTTGATGAAAAATTGGAACCAAGAGACGACAAAGGGAAAGCGGTATTGGCAGAGTTAATAGGCGAGGTATTTTGCAGATTTACAGCAAGAGAAAAAGTTGATAGAGGTGAGTATCCAATAATACCCGGGAACGAAATAAATATGTTTAATAAAGCCGTAAATGACCTTCAGAAAGAATATCTCCATAAAATTCATGAAATTATTACTAAAACATAAATAATATGGGGGTATACCATGTGGAAATGTGAACTATGCAGAAAGGAATTTAATTATGATACGATGGCTATTGATCTAAGATTTGGATATGTGGACTCTGAGGAAGTCAAAAGTGGCACAGACCCTTATGATGCCTTTGCAACTGAAGAAGGAATTGGACCTATTTGTAACGATTGTGCTATTGCTTACATAAGAGGTGAGAAAATCAATGCATGGGGAATCTAAAGCAATTTTAAGAACATTTGCCAAGAAGTGCAAAGAACACCTTAATACTGAGCAAATCCCTATAAGAATTGATAAACCGCCTTGTAAGTTACGAACGGAGTTTAACGGGACCCACTGCCATTTAAGGAATGAATTTTATGAATAATACCTTGAATGTATTCTGGCAAAAATGGGACAACCATATTGGCTGAAGGCAAAATTCATTAAACCCGGGGTGTGATTATATGGATTTTCTTGAGATTGTATTTCCTGTCTCAGGTGTAAAGACATCTATTTTAATCCCACCTCTCGTTGCCATGGTCGTATCGTTTTTTACCTCTATGGGAGGCGTTTCGGGTGCATTTTTACTTTTGCCATTTCAGATGAGTGCGCTTGGCTACACATCTCCATCCGTCTCTGCCACAAACTTTGTTTTTAACATAGTTGCAATCCCATCTGGTGTTTATCGCTTTATAAGGGAAGGAAGGATGGCTTGGCCTCTTACATGGGTGATTGTTGCAGGGACACTGCCTGGTGTGTTTATTGGATATTATCTTAGGGTCATATATCTGCCTGACCCAAAGGCATTTAAGCTCTTTGTTGGCTGTGTCTTACTTTACATAGGAGGAAGGCTTCTTTATGAGATTTCTAAAAAGGCAAAGACAAAAGAAAAGATGAAAGCGCTGGAAAAAAAATTCAAAGAAAGGCAGAAGTCATGGCGGACTTCAGGACTGCCAAAGGATGCGGCTATTAAAACGGTTTCATTTAGCCTCCTTAAGGTTGAATACGAATTCTGGGGCGAGAGGTTTTCCTTCAGCACCATAGGCATGTTTGTCCTCGCATTTATTGTTGGAGTCATAGGAGGAACATACGGTATAGGAGGAGGTGCAATCATAGCACCATTCTGTGTAGCAGTATTTCACCTTCCTGTATATACGGTGGCAGGCGCCGCACTTATGGGAACATTCATTACCTCTATTGCAGGCGTGACATTCTATAGCATTATCCCATCAGGGCTTAATACCTCGCCTGACTGGATGCTTGGAGCACTTTTTGGCATTGGTGGCTTCATCGGTATATATCTTGGAGCAAGGTTTCAGAAGTTCGTGCCGCAGAAAACCATCAAATTCATGTTAGGCTTCGTCATAGTCTTTCTTGCAATAAGGTATATCTCGCAGTTCTTTATGTAAAAGTCCCGATGAAGAGGAGATCATTGAAAAATATCCTATTTATCGCACTGATCCTTATTCCTCCATTAATCGATACTGTGCCTGCATCCGAAAAAACAATTACCTGTGCATCGACTACGAGTACCGAAAATTCAGGGTTCTTTAAACATATCCTTCCTATGTTCGAGAAGGAAACAGGCATAAATGTCCGTGTGATTGCCGTTGGCACAGGTGCCGCAATCGAGATTGGAAAAAGAGGAGATGCGGATGTGGTTTTCGTCCATGCAAAAGAGCTTGAGACGAAGGCTTTGATAGAGGGGTATTTTGTCAACAGATATGATGTTATGTATAACGATTTTGTTATCATTGGACCAGAGCACGACCCATTAGGGATAAAAAACGCAGGGTCTGCCCAAGAGGCATTTAGAAGGATTGCCATGGCTGATTATCCATTCGTATCGAGGGCAGATGGGTCAGGCACGCATTTAAAAGAACTATCTATATGGAAAGTCTCAGGCATAGACCCGAAAGGGAAATGGTATCTCGAGGTTGGTCAGGGCATGGAAAAGACTCAGAGGATTGCGGATGAGAAGTCCGCATACACACTTACTGATAGGGGGACATGGCTTGCGACAAAAGATAAACTGAAAATGATAATCGTTTTTGAGGGAGACCCCATGCTTTTCAATCAATATGGCGTCATGGTAGTAAACCCAAAAAGGTATAAGAATGTAAAATATAAAGAGGCAATGCTGTTTATTAACTGGCTCATATCAGAGAAAGGAAAGAAGGCTATTTTAGACTTTAAAGACAGGCATGGCAATCAGTTGTTTATTCCAAATGCAAATGTCATGCAGGAGAAATAGTTTAAGGTATGTATTCTATAGGAGAGGGTTTTAGAAAGGCATTCCAGCTTATATTCAGCCTCGATGCCGAGTTGTTGGGGATTGTATTTTTATCTCTGAAGGTTTCGGGTCTTGCCCTTTTTGTCAGCTCTGTCACGGGCATCTCGTTTGGTGCCTTCATAGGATTAAAGCAACATCCTGAAAATGCGAAGGTTCTGCGTGCCTTAAGATGGCTAATTATAAGCCTTATGAATACATTTATGGGACTTCCACCCGTTGTGCTTGGGCTTTTTTTGTATCTTATCCTTTCAAGGAGTGGTCCACTGGGGTTTATGGGATTACTTTATAGCCCCACTGCCATGGTTATAGCACAGGGCATCCTCGCATTTCCCATTATAGGAGCACTTTCGCACTCGGCTATCGTAAGCGTCGACCCTATTATAAGGCAGGCATCGATGTCATTGGGTGCAACATCGTCTCAAGTAACTGCCACGATAATTAAGGAGGTACGGTACGGCATAATGTCAGGGGTGATTGCTGGATTTGGAAGGGTAATGGCAGAGGTAGGTGCAATACTCATCGTTGGTGGAAATATCGCAGGCTATACAAGGGTCATGACAACCACGATTGCCCTCGAGACGGATAAGGGGAATTTCGAGCTTGCCCTCGCACTTGGGATTATACTCCTGATACTTTCTTTTGCCGTGAACATGACGCTTTATCTTATTCAGAAGAAAGGTCATAAAATAAATTGAGATTGAACTTACGGGTATCGGATATACATAAGGCATATAACGGAGCCCCTGTGCTTTCGGGTTGTTCCTTTTCCTTTGATGACAGTGGTATTTATGTCCTGATGGGACAAAACGGAAGTGGCAAGTCCACATTTCTTAGAATATGTAGCCTTATAGAAGCACCTGACAGAGGAGAGGTCAATTATTTCTCAGGCACAGAGATGCTTAAAAATAACATCGGACTAAAGCGAAGAATCACCCTCGTTCTTCCAAATGTTGGAGTTTTTAATAGTAGTGTTTTTAAGAATATAGCTTATGGTCTAAGGATAAGAGGAATAGAAAAACAGAAGATTAAAGAGATGGTCGAAGTCGCACTCGAATTCGTTGGCTTAAGCCATAAAAGAAATCATGATGCTCTCACCCTTTCCAGTGGCGAGACACAGAGGCTTGGCATCGCAAGGGCAATGGTTATAGACCCCGAGATACTTTTCCTCGATGAGCCTACAGCCTCTGTTGATGAGAAGAATACCCAACTGATAGAGGAGATAATACTGAATATGAAGGGTAAAACAGTGGTCATTGCCACTCATGATATGGCACAGGCTGAGAGGCTTTCCGACAGAATACTTATTATCCACAGCGGAAGGATTTCCTGAACTCAGTATCGATTCCTTTTTGCCTTCGTCTTTGCATCGAGGATAATGGCACCTTCCTTATAAATTCTGATAGGGTTTAAATCTATCTCCTCGATAAATCCGCTTGAGATAATCTTGCCTACGGCGATTATTATTTTAATAAGGGCATCTATATCGTAAGAAATACCCCTCCTGCCTTCAAGGAGTTTACAGCCTTTAGTCTGCCTTATAAGCTCATAGGCATCTTGCCTATTCAAGGGTGAAAGGGCAAATGAAATATCCCTGAATGTCTCGACAAACACTCCTCCCAAGCCAAACATCACAACAGGTCCAAACTGCTCATCGAGGGTTCCGCCAACAATAACCTCTAACCCCTCTTTCGCCATCTCCTCTACGAGAACACCCTCTGCATCTTTTATCTCAAGAAGCTCTCTGACTGCCTGATTAAGTCCTTCCTTATCTTTTATATCGAGCCTTATGCCCTTAACCTCTGTTTTTGAGATTATGCTTGATGATGTAACCTTTGCTACGAGTGGATAGGAAAGGCTTAGCTTTGGTATATGTCCATTTTTACCAATAAAAATCCCTTTTGGCACAGGAAGACCAATGTCTTTAAGAAGCCCTTTGAGCTCATGCTCAAGAAGCACAGATCCTTCATGTCTTTCAAGAAATTCCCTTACCTTTAAAGCTATAAAGGTATTTTTAGCCATATCAGTCAAGTAGTGCCCCCAGTGCCCTTACAGCCCTTTCAGGAGATGGATAAACAGGTATCCTTGCTTTTTCAAGGAGTGCTATTAGTTTTTTAGATATACTGCTTGAGGACATATAAAAAACCATGGGCTTGTTTATCTTTTCCTTAGCAAGCCTCATTACACTTACAAGCCTTTCTGTAATCCCTAAGACATTTGGCAGGGCAATGAGCAAAAACCCGTCGTAGTCATCATTCAACTCAGAAAGGGCATTAGAGTAATCCTCGTCTCTTACCTGTGCAGTTAAATCAAGAGGGTTTCCGATTCCGTAAAAATGAGGAAATAATAGTTTCAGCCTGTTTATTTTTTCCTTAGGCAATCCTGCTACATCGAGCCCCTGCCTTTCGCACTCATCAGCGGCAAGCACGCCTGAGCCTCCGCCATTTGTTATGATGCAGACCCTTTTGCCTTTTATGGCTCTCTGATAAGAAAGAGCCTTTGCAGAATCCATAAGCACATCGAAATCCTCTGCCTCCCTGATACCGAACTGTCTTAGGATTGAATGAAAGACCTCATATCTGCCTGCAAGCCTTCCTGTGTGGGAAAATGCCGCAGACTGTCCTCCTTTGCTCTTTCCGGATTTAAGAATAAGGAAAGGTTTCTTTTCGGACAATATCTTTGCCTTCTCTATGAACTTTCTTCCATTACCAACCGATTCGATGTATGAGACAACGACATCCGTGCTTCTGTCATTAGAGAGGTATTCATAAAGGTCAGACTCATCTATATCTATTGCATTTCCATATCCAACTGCCTTTGAAACTCCTGTATTTGAATCCCTGAGCGAGGACATGAGACAGCTAAGGATTGCACCGCTTTGACTAACCAAAGCCACATTGCCCTTTTTAGGCCTACGAAGCCTCTCATATGAAAGAAAGAATGTATCGAGCCTTTTATATGGGTTATAGATGCCCATACAATTTGGCCCAAGCATTCTCAGCCCAGCCTCTGTGCCGATTCTTTTAACCTCCTCCTGAAGCTCATCCTCTCCAACCTCTGCAAAGCCCGAACTTATGATGACAACGAAACCTGCCCTGCCTTTATGCTCCTTAAGTATATGGGGCACCTCAGGAGCAGGCCTTATAATCAAAGATAGGTCAACAGGCTCGGGTATATCGCTAAATGAAGGATATGCCTTAAGCCCCATAAGCTCTTTGTATTTAGGGTTAACTGGAAAGACCTTGCCCCTGAATCCGAGAAGGTTTTTTAATATCACACCTCCAAGTTTTTCCTCTGTATGGCTGGCGCCTACGAGGGCAATGGATTTAGGCTTGAAAAGACAGTTAAGGGGCTTCATGCAGACTCTATAAAAAGCATTGCAGGGTCTTCGAGGTAGCGGATTACCTTTGTAAGGAACTTTGCAGAGTCCACACCGTCTGTTACCCTGTGGTCGAATGTAAGCGAAAGGGGAAGAATCCTTCTTATCGTAATCTGTCCTTTCCATACCCATGGCTTTTCAGAAATCCTTCCTGTGCCTAAGATAGCAACATCAGGGTAATTGATTATAGGAGTTGCGAATACCCCTCCGAAATGCCCATAATTGGTAATCGTAAATGTAGAGCCCTTCATCTCATCTAACTTTATTTTTCTTTCCCTTGCCTTTTGGCTCAAGGACTGAATCTCACTGGCAAGCTCAAGAAGGGTCTTTCTTTCGACATCCCTTATAACAGGCACCATGAGTCCCTCTGGTGTGTCAACTGCAATTGCAATGTTATAGTATTTTTTAACAATCACAGACCCTTTTTCCTCATCGACTGAGGCATTAAGAAGTGGATGCTCTTTAAGGGCATGCTGAACTGCCTTTATAAAGAATGGCATGAATGTAAGACGAATGCCTTTTTCAGAGAGTGGTTTCTTTTCCCTTTCCCTGAGGTCCCATAGCTCAGTAATGTCAGCCTCATCCATACCTGTCACGAATGCAGCCCTACTCTGGGAGAGAAGGAGATTTTTTGAAATAGTTTTTCTTAAGCCTTTAATTGGGATGCTCTCTATAGGTCCAAACTGGTCTTCAGCCTTTTTCATCTTCTCCGATTCCTCTATGACATCCTCTTTTGTAATGCTTCCTCCAGGACCTGAGCCTTTAACTGCGTCAATCTTAACTCCAAGCTCCTTGGCAAGTGCCCTTATAGCAGGTGTGGCAAGAACCTCTTGTTCCTCAGGCAAAACTCCGACAATAGAGACCGATGGACGCATAGCAGGCTTGAGCTCCTCTGTCTCCTCTATAATGCTCATAAGTGCCTCTCCAACCTTTACTATATCGCCAACATCCTTGTTAAGCTTAAGAACCTTTCCTTTCCTTGGAGATGGAACTTCTACCACTGCCTTATCTGTTTCTATCTCAAGGACTATCTGATGCTCACTTACAATGTCACCTTCTTTGACAAGCCATTTCCTTACCTCTGCCTCTGTAATCCCCTCGCCTAAATCAGGAAGTATGAAATCATATGGCATGCTATTCCTTAAACCTCCTGCATCTGCCTTTTAAGGAAATAATGCCAGTCGTGATAGTTCCTGAGCACATTTGCCTCAAACAGGATTCTGCCTTCGGGGTTATTGTCAATAATCAGTAAGCCACTGTTTATAATCTCAAATAAAAATACAGGCGAGTTAAGGTTATTTAGAGCAACAATCTGGACCTCTTCACCTATATCCTTTGATACTTCAGCTTCAAGATAAAATATGCTCCAGCCCATGTTCCGGGGGTCTTTATCGAAATATATTGCAATATCCCAGTCGCTTCTTTGCCCGGCAATACCCTTTGCCCTTGAGCCAAACAGATAGGCAAACTCGATATTCCGACTTGCCTTCAGGATTTCTCTAATGCTCTCAATATTTCTACTCACACATTCTCCATATAGCCAATAAACCTTTTTATGTCTTTTATACCTGAGCTTAAAAACCTTCTTAAATCCAAAATAGTATCCACCTCATAGTCGTGTGCAAGAAAGTTTCTTAGCCCTGCGATATAAATAAATTTTCGGACAAAGTCCTTTGGAATAATCTTATAATCTCCAAGTTTATATATCGAATCACTATAGGTAGAAGGTTTCGGAAGACCTTTAGTTGCAATGACCATATCAGCGATGTCAAGTGCAATCTCTGCGCAGAGATAAACTGAGCGTTCGACCTGTTTCTTTATATCTTTAGATATCTCAATACCCTTTAGAAACTTAGTCCTGTTTATCTCTAAATAAAGGACCTCTTCTTTAAGTCTCTCAAGCTTTCTGAAAAGCACCTTATGCATGGCATATTATAACAGATTAATACTTCATTACCTCTTCCACTGCCTTCTTTATCCGCCCCTGAGTCGGCATATAATAATCTTCAAGCTTTGGAAGAGGCATCACCACATCATATCCTGTAACCCTGATTATTGGGGCTTTAAGATATAACATCGTAGACTCAGAGATAGATGCCGAGACCTCTGCACCAAACCCACATGTCTTGGGAGCCTCATGAACTATAACGACCCTGCCTGTCTTTTTTACAGATTTATATATGGTCTCCTCATCGAGGGGAGTCAGTGTCATTAAATCTATTACCTCGGCATCGATGTCTTCTACTGCCTCAAATGTCTTATGTAGCATACTTCCCCATGAAATTACCGTTACATCTTTGCCTTCCTTTGCAACCTGTGCCTTTTCAAGCGGGATTGTATATTCCCCTTCAGGGACTTCCTCCTTAAAAAGCCTGTAAAGCCTCGTTGACTCAAGGAATACCACAGGGTCATTGTCCCTGATAGAGGATATAAGAAGCCCTTTTGCATTATATGGAGATGATGGAACAACAACCTTTAACCCGGGCATATGGCAGAAAAGCGCCTCTGTGCTTTCCGAATGCTGGTCAGGTGCTTTTATGCCTGCTCCATATGGTGTTCTTATCACAATTGGGCATGTAAACCTCCCTCTTGTGCGATTCCTGATTCTTCCTGCATGAGAAAAGATTTGGTCGATTGCTGGATATATAAACCCCATGAACTGAATCTCAACGATTGGCTTTAAACCATAAACAGCCATGCCGATTCCTGCACCAACGATGCCTGACTCCGAAAGTGGAGTGTCTATGACCCTATCAGGACCAAACTCCTCAATCAGTCCCTCTGTTATGCGGAAAACACCTCCGTTTTTTCCAACATCCTCGCCCATGACGATGATATCTTTGTCCCTTGCCATCTCCTCTTTTAAGGCAAGGTTTATTGCAGAGACCATGTTACACTTTGGCATCAGAGCTCACCCATCTCATTTATCTGTCTTTGTGTGAGTTTCTCATATGTGTATAAGAACATATCCTTAGGCAGTTGAGGGCTTATCGATTCAGAAACAGAAACTGCCTTATCCACAACTTCCTTTGATTTTTCCTCTATCTCTTTTTCATAGCTCTCTGTCCATATGCCTTTAGCAGACATAAAAAGCCTTAATCTAAAAATAGGGTCCTTTGGCTTCCACTCTTCAACCTCTTGTTTCCCTCTGTATCTTGAGGCATCGTCAGCAGTCGTGTGGTCTGAGATTCTGTATGTAAAGCACTCTATAAGTGTGGGGCCATCGCCCTGTCTTGCGCGGATTAAAGCATCGGAGACTGCCTTATACACAGCAAATATGTCATTTCCATCAACCTGTATGCCGTGAAATCCATATGAGTATGCTTTCTGGGCAAGGGTCTTCGATGCGCTTTGTGTTTCACGGGGAACGGATATTGCCCTCTGGTTGTTCTGGCATATGAAAACAACAGGCAGTCTAAAGACACCTGCTATATTAAGGCCTTCGTGGAAATCTCCTGTTGATGTGCCTCCGTCTCCAAAATATGCAGTAACTGCTACTTTTTCTTTACGGTATTTAACTGCCATTCCTGCGCCAACTGCATGTGGAATTTGTGTGCCTACTGGAATACATAAAGGGAATATATTCAGGTCAGCAGGGCACTTCATTCCCCGCTCATCTCCCGACCAATATTGATAAAGCATATGCATAGGATAGCCCATCGTTATATAAACACCCATCTCCCTGAATGAAGGGAATACCCGGTCTGACTTTTGAAGCGAAAGGGCACTTCCAATCTGGGATGCCTCCTGCCCTAAGATGGATGCATATGTGCCGATTCTTCCTTCCCTCTGAAGGCTAAGTGCTCGCTCATCAAACACCCTCGAAAGCACCATAAGCTCATACATTCTTTTGATGTCAGACTCTGATAAAGAAGGCATAAGGGACTCATCAGCCACACCTTTTTCGTCAAGGATAGATAGGTGCTTTACATTAAAAGACTCAACTACCTTTTCAGGCATAAATTTATTATTGCCTTTTTACCTCTACTTCAATCTTTCCGTGCTCAATCCTCGGATGGCAAAGGAGGCAATCTATCTGTTTTTTCGTCACATGGTTCTGATGGACGAATTCGACATCTTCATACATCTCTATTCTTTCCACATGACAGAAGAAACATCTTTCTTTCGGGACAACACCATCGCCTCGAGTGACTGCAACATGGCATTGTTTACATTTATAGCCCATTTTAAGGAGTTTCTCATGCGAAAAGACCTTGCCTTTGACGATTATGTCCTTCTTTGGTGCACTATGACACGATGGACACCCAGGAAATGCTTCCCCAACTGGTGCACCTTTAAAATGGCAGAGAAAACAGGGGTTCATCGATGCCCTGACATGCTCGCCCTGCACTATGTCTGAATGACAGCTTCTACAATGAAGGTTAATCCCCCTTCTTGATTCTGTGAAATGTGGCTTGTGGTCAAAATCAATGCCTCTTTTTGTAAATAATTCATGTGCCTCGATAAGCCTCCTCTCATGACAGCCAGACTGAAGACAATTCTTATCAGGCACCCTCGTAATAGGCCTTGGATGATAGGTTCCTGCAAGAAACCTTATCTGACCTGACACTGCATTTAGCACATTGTAGTCATGACACTTCAGACAGGGCACTTTGTTATGTGTAGAGGTCTCCCACTTCTTGTAAAACGGTGTTATGAAATGGCAGACAGTGCAGTTTTTGGGAATTGGGAAGACCACTTTTTTTACGAAAAAATAAGCAGAAAGAACTATTAAAACAAATGCTATAGCACCTATAAAAGCCTTTTTACTCATAGAAGACCTCCTTCATTGCCCTTCCTCTTTTTTATCTCTTGTAAATGCCTCTGTTAGATAACCTACAATCGTGCCAAAGATTGCACCTAAGATTATAAATACCGATGCAATACAGAAGATACCGAGCATGATGCCTATGACAGTAAGAACCCTCACAAGCAGGCTTGGCATAAGCGGGACTCCAAGCAGTTTGCTAAGGAGAACTAATGTAGCATAGCTTCCAAAGTAAAAGCCAGGTAGGAGTCCAAATATCACAAATGCAATAGCACCTATGACAGCACCGATTCTTGCACTTATCTTTACAGTGTTTTTTCGCACCCCTTTGCCTCTACATAATAGAGTAACAGAAAATACTTATAAGTCAACGGGAATTTTCTCAGTCCTTAAAATAAGTATTGAATTACACAAAAATATATAGTATTATTGTGTATAAATATTGCACTTTTGGAGGTGTAAAATGCGTGCAACTGTCACTATAGAAAAGGACAAGCTGGACATGCTCCTTAAAGAGACAAGGAGCAAGAGCAAGACCTCAGCCGTAAAGATTGCAATCGACGAGTACTTGAGAAAAAAGAAAGTAGAAAAGATAAAGTCCATGAGAGGCAAGCTCCAATTTGACATGACTGCAGAAGAGATAAGGCATCGTGAAAGATAGGGTTTTAATAGACACCTCTGTCTGGATTGCCTACTTTAAAAACAAAGACAACCTCCTGTCTGAAAGGGTAGATGAGGTCCTGACATCAGCAGACATATATGTGCCGAGGGTTGTAATAGCAGAGCTTATACAGGGCGCAAAATCAGAGAAAGAAATCTTAATTATAGAAGATTTTATTGATGCCTTTAATATAATTGACCAGACATCAGACACATGGCTGAAGGCTGGAAGACTTTCCTTTTCCATGAAGAAAAAAGGTTTAACTGTCCATGTGCTGGATTGCTATATTGCCGTGCTGGCAATGGAGCACGATTGTAAAATATTCTCACTGGATGAGCATTTCAAAAACATAAAAAGGTTTTTAAAGGTTGAGCTGATATGATCAGGTTTTTTTCTTTATTTGATAAACCCTAAAAAGTTAGCGGATTAGTGAGCATGAACATGTGTCCCTAATAAAAACGGTATTGATTCGCATCTCTTATATGTGGTATCTTTTAAAAAGATGGAAGAAAATAGGAGGTAATATGCCGAAGACTATTGAGATGCCGATTTCTCTCATAGGTAAAATATCCAAAGCCACAAAGGCATTTGAGGAGCTTGAGGACGAAATAGAAGATTTCCTTCTCGTAAAAGACCCTGAGTTTCTTAAGAAAATGCACAGGGCAAGAAAAGACCATCTTTCAGGTAAAACAAAACCGCTCAAAAGTCTCAAAAAAGAATTATGTATCGAATAGATACAACTCCTGATTTTGACAAAGACATAAAGTCACTTGACTCATCAACAGCTTCAAGAATCATTAAGAAGATAGAATGGCTTGCCTGTCATCCTGACCTTATGAAACATCCTATGAAATATCTTCCTAAAGAGATGAAGAGCCTTCAAAAGTATCGTGTTGGTGACTATAGAGTTCTCTTCTGGGTTGACCACAATCATAAATTCATTACCCTGTATGGTGTTGAACACCGTAGAACCGTGTACAAAAAATTATAATAAAAGGGTGGTAGGGATTCTCTGCATAATAGTAAATTTACCACTTTTACTAATATTTTTTCCAGCCTTTCTGAGACGATGGTAGCAAAAAGAGTTAGCGGATTACTGAGCATGAACAACCGTCCCCATTTCTGCTTTTCTATGAGTCTACTTGACGTTAATATCAATTTCATATCTCCTCCTTACATCCGTATAGAAATTCCTACCCCATCCTATAACTTTTCCTTCTCCATCGAATACAATCGGGGTAAAATCAGAATCACTGGTTTTATAAATTTCGACTGTCTTGGCAGTTCTATAAAACCATGCTGAGCCCCAAATATAACCTTCAGACTTTTCAGGCTCGCCCATAAGCTCCATAGTCTGTTCTTGAGACATCCCTATTTTCATGGCGAGAAGATTTTTATTGTTTCTTTTAATAGCCGATTGAATCCGATTATATGTTATTGTTTCGTGAACAGGGCTACCTACGCAGGCTGCAATACTTACGATGCAGAATACGAAGAGAGTGATTATCGATATTCTCTGCATATTACCCTCCTTCAATAGATTGAAGACATAATGGTGAAGACATAATGAGACATAAGGGGGACGGTTCTATTTTTAGCACCCGCCTCTTTCTTTGACCTGACATTATCCATTTCTCTCCTTTGCCATTATCTTAAGCAGACGCCTCTTTTCTGTCAAGGGGAAAACAGAGCGGTAGGGCGACAGGTAAGAGTAGGAGAGCAGGAGGGTATATTGGAGATTGCTTCGTTTCACTCGCAATGACAGAGCTTTACACACCCCTAACCCCTCTTGATAGAGGGGAACATAACAGTGAGGGGGATTTGAAAAAGGGTGGAAATGGACATAGTGAAACATTTCAGGTGAAATACTTCATGTGAAATATTTCATATTGACTACTTCCATTTTTTACTGATATAGTGCGACATATGAGCAAAAAAATCTCAAAAGAAAAAAGGCTGAGGTTCAAGGATTTTACGCAATTCTCATGGATAAGGCAATTTGAACAAAATGAAAAAGATTGAACGCTCTAACGATAAAAATGAAGATAATTCAGGCACTTAGGGAATTCAAATTGAACCTATAAAAAAAGGAGATGGCAACGATTTTTCCCCTTTTGAACAACTTACAAGAAATCCTTTATAGTAAATATATGGGCTATGATGTAATCGTAATAGGTGCGGGACATGCAGGCTGTGAGGCAGCACTTGCCACATCGAGGATGGGAATAAAGACATGTCTTTTCACCCTGAATCTCGACACCATTGCCCAGATGTCCTGTAATCCTGCAATTGGAGGGCTTGCAAAAGGACATCTCGTTAGAGAGATAGATGCATTGGGTGGAGAGATGGCAAAGACTACGGATAGCTCATCAATACAAACGAGGATGCTCAACCTCTCAAAAGGCCCTGCTGTTTGGTCTTTAAGGGCGCAGGCTGACAGAACCCTCTACAGGCTCTCAATGAGAAAAACCCTCGAGGCTCAGCAAAACTTAGACATAAAACAGGCATCAATCGAAAGGCTTATTGTCAGTGGAAGACAAATAACAGGCGTTGTCACATCTCTTGGGACATTTTATTCTGCAAAGGCAGTCATTGTAACAACCGGCACATTCCTTAAGGGGCTTATGCATATTGGACTCGATAACTTTGAGGCAGGAAGGGCAGGAGAGTTTCCCTCTATAGGCCTTTCGGATTCCTTAAGAGAGCTTGGATTTAAAATGGGAAGGCTTAAAACAGGCACACCACCAAGGCTCGATGCAAAGACAATTGACTTTTCAAAGACAACACCTCAGTATGGAGATGAGCCTCCAATACCTTTTTCTTATAGCACTTCTTCAATCAAAAACCCACAACTGCCATGCTTTATCACATATACAAATCCAGATACCCATAAAATCATCCTCGATAATCTAAATCGCTCTCCTCTTTATTGCGGAAAAATCAAAGGCATAGGACCAAGATATTGTCCCTCCATAGAGGATAAGGTTGTAAGGTTCTCAGAAAGGCAAAGGCATCAGGTATTTCTTGAGCCAGAGGGTCTTGAGACAAAAGAGTATTATGCAAACGGAATCTCAACGAGCCTTCCCTATGATGTTCAGGTTAATTTCATAAGGACTATACCCGGACTTGAGGATGCTGAAATCATGAGGCCCGGGTATGCAATCGAGTATGATTTTGTATATCCGACTGAGCTTAAGCACAGTCTTGAGACAAAGTCCATAAGCGGGCTTTTCCTTGCAGGACAGATAAATGGCACATCAGGCTATGAAGAGGCAGGTGCGCAAGGACTTATGGCAGGAATAAATGCAGGACTTAAACTTCAAGGGAAAAAGCCTCTTGTCCTCGAAAGACATGAGGCATATATAGGTGTGCTCATAGACGACCTTGTCACAAAAGGCACAAACGAGCCCTATAGGATGTTCACATCGAGGGCTGAATACCGCCTCATCTTAAGACATGACAACGCAGACATGAGATTAAAAGACAAGGGATACGAGATTGGACTTATCGGTAAGGATGACTATAAGAGATTCACCGAAAAAAAGACATTAATCGCCGATGAGATAGAAAGGCTTAAGAATAAAAGACTTAAGCCGAATATGATTAATGAGGCACTCAAAGACTTAGGCACCCACCCTGTAGAGGAAGATGTAACAGCAGAGGGTCTCCTCAAAAGGCCCGAGATAAAATACGATTTTATCAAAAGGCTTTCTCCGCCTGAAAAAGCCCTTCCAAAGGAGGCAGAAACACAGGTTGAAATCTCCATAAAGTATGAGGGCTATATAAAAAGACAGATAGAGGATGTAGAGAAACTAAAGAAGGCAGAGGCACGGAAGATACCGCCTGATATCGACTATAGGGCAATCAATGGGCTCTCAAAGGAGATTCAGGAAAAGCTCGACAATGTTAGACCCGAAAACCTTGGTCAGGCAGGCAGGATTCCCGGTGTTACTCCTTCTTCACTTACAATGATTATGCTTTATATGGAAAAGGCAAAACATGCAGGGCACCGAAATAAACCCTAAACAAGAGAAAGCGAACATCCTGATTACCAAAGGTCTTCGTGAGATTGGCATTACTGTCATGCCTAAACAGGTCAGCTCGTTTATAAGCTATCTTTCGCTGATTAAGAAATGGCAGAAGGCTTATAGCCTCACATCCCTTAAAACAGATGAGGATATAGTTATCAAGCATTTCTTAGATTCATGTCTTTATCTTAAAGCCTTACCTGAAGGCTCGCTTAGTCTTGCAGATGTTGGAAGCGGCGCAGGGTTTCCCGGTATCCCAATAAAGATAATGCGACCTGAGCTTAATGTATACTTAATCGAGCCATCTAAAAAGAAATCGGCATTCTTGAGGCATACAATCAGAGCCCTCGGACTTAAAGGCATAACTGTGATAGAGCAAAGGGTTGAGGATATGAAAAATGTGCGGTTTGACATAGCGGTTACACGGGCTTTATGGAGCATAAACGAATTCATCGCTAAGGCATCTCCAATCGTTAAAGATAGAGGTATTCTTGTGATAAGCAAAGGGCCTAAGGTAAAAGAAGAGATAGGGGAAATCAGGGTTGATTATGAGATGATGCCGGCCAAACTACCGCTTTCTCAGGCAAAAAGGTATCTGGTTATAATAAGGAATGTGTAATAGTCACAACTTGACCTGACATACTCAAGCCCTCTATCTTCTCAGATAATTCCAAAATTCTCTTGGCGTAATTATCTTTATGCCTTTATATTTCTTTAAAATCAAGAGGTCTTTGTCGCCTGTTATTATAAATCTGACATTGCCACTTAATGCAGTCCCGATTATATCTGCATCATCTTTATCTCTTAAGAGAGGACTGTTTATTTCTTCAGGGCTACATATCTCTGCCTGTTCTCTTAAGTAGGCAATTACATCCTGAACAATGCCCTGAGGCAGGCGTATCTTACTAATCAGTTTTTCCTTTACCTCTGATAAAATATGTTCGCTTATTACGATATTGTGGTCTGTAAGGCATACCTCAAACACCTCAGCGCTGAGACCTCTGGTTGCAAAGGCAGAAATAATTACATTTGTATCCAGCACAACCCTCATGAGATGGACTTAAAGACATCCTCATCTGTCAATAATCCCTGTGCCTCTGCAAAAGGTAAAACCTTTTTCCTTAACTGCTGAAATCTTTTCACCGCAAGATAACAAGTAATGGCATCCCTGATAATCTCACTCTTTGATGCCTTTTCTGTCTTTACTACAAGAGCCAGCTCATCCTGAAGCTTTTTAGGCAGTCTTATAGTGATAGTATCTTTCATGTCTCACCTCTTGTAAGACAATGTAACACAAAATCAGGCGGCTGTCAAGAAAAATCTTTCCTATTCATATCTTAAAGGCTCAATAGGGTTGAGTTTTCCTGCCTGCCACGATGGATAGATAGTTGCAAGAAAGCTTATTACCACTGCAGACACCGAAACTGCAATAAAATCAAAAAGCTTCATCTTCACTGGCAGGTGGCTTAGATAATATACATCAGGAGGAAGTTTTATTATCTCATAGGTGTTTATCACATAGCCCACGACATATCCTGCCAGAAGACCTATAGCAGTTCCTGAAAGCCCGATAAGGAATCCCTGAAGCATAAAGATTGACATTATGCCTCCATGCCCAGCGCCTATCGCCTTAAGTATTGCAATCTCTCTCTCCTTCTCTATGACATTCATTATGAGGGTGCTTACGATGTTAAATGCGGCAACTAAAACTATCAAGGTCAGTATGACGAACATGGCTAATTTTTCGAGCTTCAGTGCGGCAAAAAGGTTTCTATTCATCTCAATCCAGTCCCTTGTATAATAAGGGTATCCGAGTCTTTCCTGAATCCCCTTTGAGATTTCCTTTGCCTTATAAATATCATCCACCCTGAGTTCAATCCCTGTTATTGTTTGGTTCATGCCCAAGAACTCCTGTGCAGAGCTTATGCCTACGATGACAAGGTTTGAGTCATACTCAAACATTCCCACATCGAATACGCCTGCAACCCTAAAGGTCTTTACCTTTGGGAGCATACCCAGAGGTCCTATCTCGCCCATAGGAGAGATGATTTTTATCCTGTCGTTTTTCCATATTCCCAACTTTCCTGCCATTTCATTTCCAACCAGCACCCATGGAATGCCATCAACATCCATAAGGTCATCAAAAGAGCCTTCCTTAAGGTATTTTTTAAGCTCTGTTGTCTCTGCCTCCATAGCAGGCTCTATGCCCTTAAAGACAGCGCCCTGTGCCCTCCCTTCGTATGAGACCATTACCTGCCCAAGTATAAAAGGAGAGGCAGAGCGAACATGAGGCTCTTCCTTTGTCTTTGACATTACTGCATTATAATTGTTCATACTGCCACCATAATTGAGCACAACTGCATGGGCGCTAATGCCTAAGATTTTCTTCTGGAGGTCTTCATGAAACCCGCTCATCACAGAAAGCACAATAAGAAGTGCCATCACACCTACCGAAACACCTCCGATAGAGATAGCAGTATTAAAAGAAATGCCCTTGTGCCTTTTTCTTGATTTAAGATACCTGATCGCTATAAAGACCTGATAAGGAATCTTCATTTAAAAAGTTTACCTCTTGTCCATCTAATATGTCCAGTAAAGAAAACCTTATAACTAAAACCCTATTTTTAGAAGAAGTGTTAATTTTAACTCGCAGCACAAAAATTTTTTAGACATCCATTAATATTTTGCTTGACAAAAAAATTCTTTCTTGATACTTTATCATCACACTTAAATTTTAAATTCCTTATCATAAAATCTAATTTAAACTTTTAAGGAAAGGGGGGAAATTAATGACAAAGGCGGATTTGATTGACAAGGTAGCAAGTTCTGCAGGATTGAGCAAGGCAGATGCAGGCAGGGTAATCGATGCCACAATGGATTCCATCAAGGCAGGGTTGAAGAAAGGCCAAAAGATAACACTCATCGGATTTGGCACTTTTTCCGTAGCCAAAAGAAAGGCAAGAAAAGGCCGTAATCCAAGAACAGGCGAAGAGATAAAAATCCCTGCGTCAAAAATACCAAAATTCAGAGCAGGTAAAGCACTAAAAGATGCAATAAGATAATTTTTCTCTCAATAAAATAAAGGGGGCTTTGCCCCCTTACTTTTTCCCTTTTATTTCCCTTCATACTCTGCTATCCTCTACTGAAAGAAAGACTCAAAAGGAGGTTTTATATGCTTATCGAATTCAGCATCGTGCCTGTGGGCATAGGCAGTAGTATTGGAGAGAAGCTTGCAGAGGTCTTAAGGATTGTAGATGAAAGCAAACTTCCTTATAAGGCAAACCCTATGGGAACGGTCATCGAAGGACAATGGGATGAGGTGATGAGGGTTATCAAAAAATGTCATGGTGCTGTTATGAAAGATGGCGAAAGGGCTATCACTACAATCTCCATTGACGACAGAAAAGGAAAACCAAACAGGATAGAAGAGAAGGTTAAATCCATAGAAAAAAGACTCGGCAGAAAACTAAATAAATAAAGCCCTTAGAATAATTTGACCTCGACTGTTTCGCCTTCGGCAATTCCAAGCTCATGGGGCAAAACAGTAATAATTCCGTCTGCCCTGACGAGGGTGCTAATCAGCCCTGATTTTCCCAGTTGAGGTGTGGCAAAAAGCACCTCTCCTTCTGCTTTAAGGGAGACCCTGATGTGCTCTAATTTACCTGCCAAAGAGTGTATGCCTTTTGTAAGCTTTGCCTTAACTCTATTTTCATTACAAAATCCCTCCTCTTTAACGCCCGACATGTACCTGAGGACAGGCATTACAAATGTATTAAAGCAAATCATCACTGCCACTGGATGCCCCGGAAGTCCAAAGACAACCGTATCTCCTATAACGCCTGCTATGGTTGGCTTTCCTGGCTTCATAGAGACACCGTGAAATATAATGCGGCCCATGCCGTTTATGACCTTTGCTGTTAAATCCCCTGCTCCAACCGAACTGCCACCTGTTATAAGGACTATTTTAGAGTCCTTAATGGACTCATGGACCGCAGAGCTTATCAGGTTATACTGGTCATTAAAAATCCCCTTTTTAAGGACAATACCTCCTTCCTTTCCGATGAGACCGTCAAGGATAAAGGAATTCATATCCCTTATAAAGCCCGGCTTTATGGAGCTATCGTGGGGTATTATCTCATCACCCGATGATATTACCGAGACACAGGGCTTTTTATAAACAAAAACATTTTTTATACCTATCCCTGCAAAGACGGCAACATCCTGAGCCCTGAGCCTGTGCCCATCATTTAAAACCAGTTCGCCTGCCCTTATATCCTCTGCCTTTTCTATCACATTTTCATGTGGCGAGACTGGCTTTTGAGCCTCAATCGTCTTTTCCTCAAGCCACTGGGCATGCTCGAACATTAAAACTGCATCTGCACCTTCTGGCAACATGCCTCCTGTTGGGATTCTTGCACCAAAGCCTCTTTTGAGCTGAAAGCGAGGCTCCTCTGCCATCTGGATTTCATGAGACACCGTAAGGTATGAGTGGGCTCCGAATGTATCTTCGGCATGGACTGCAAAGCCATCCACTGTGGAGCGACTGAAATGAGGCAAATCCTCTGGGGAATGGATATCTCTCGAAAGAACCCTTCCATAAGAGTCCTCGAGCCTGATTTCCTCTTCCTCCTTAGGCCTTTTTGGAAGGTTTTCGAAGAGGAGACTTAGTGCGTCTTTTACGGCCAAGGCATCCTGCCTACCGAGCATGTCCATCGGCATTATTTTATATCAGGATTCCGCTTAAGGGTTTTGCCTTCTTTACATTTCCAATAGGGTCTTTCTTTAAGACCTCACTCCGCAATCCATGTTGAAGGACATCGCTTATTCTATCCAGAGACTCCTCGTGAAGCCGTTCTATGTGACGCCTTTCTATCAGAACAGGATTGCCAAATCTCTCCTTGTTGAGCCCGGAGATAATAACCCAGCTTTTGAAGAGCCTTCTGTTGGTCTTAAATGAAAAGATAAATCTGTGGAGAGATTTTTCGAGGAAGACATCGTTTCGGCGTTGAACCTTTCTTTCGATTCTAACTGCCTCGAGCCAGTGTCTTCTGTCTATGATGCTGTCAGCCTTAAGCTCAAGAAACGCATGCCCTATATTCTTGCTCTTGCAGGTGAAACTTCCATGTGCAACCGTGTCTGCCGCAAGATGGCTCAGGTAGCCGTACGAGAATGCCTTTTCAGGGTCTGTCTTTGAGGATTCAAATAGGTTGACTGCAACATCCCAGCTGTGGGAGTTCATCTTGCGTGGAAGATATTTTTTCCCCAATATCATATCAGCCATCAGGTTTCCATAGAGGAAGTCCTGCCTGTATCTTCTTATGAGGCTGTAAACGCCTACAGGAAGGATACTGCCAAGATAATAGACCTCCGAGCCAAGATACATGTGAGTAAGAGGCCCCCATGCAAAGGCATAGGAAGGGACAAGAAGAAATGATGCTATCAACAATAACCTGAGCAAATTATTACCCTAAATTTAATTATATCAAAAGAGAAAGGTTTTTTACAACCCTCTCTTGCCTCATTTAAAAATCTTGATAAAAAAGGGGATACTAATTTAGATTTGTTAATTTGGGGTTTCACCCCAAACCCCAGTTGCTTTTCTTCATGCCCAAGAAAAGTAACCAAAAGAATCGCACCCATGAAAATTTCGGTCTCTGACCACGCTTCATTCAGTCGGCAGAAGGTAAATTTTAGCAAACTCTGCCGATTAATCGGTATCGAACACGCTAAAATTTTTAACCCTTCAGCCTCCTTCATTACACTGAAATTTTCTAAAGGGGGATTGAAAGGAGAAACTACTTTGATGCTTCTTATCTATCGGAAATTATTTCAGAGGACAGAGGGATGGCTGAATGGCTGGGGCTTGACAAGCCAATTTAGAAATGTCCTATTTTTCTCTCAGCCGAAGGCTCATAGAGAGGGGGGGATGTCTAATAATTAGAACCGTTGTCCCTATTGTTATACTACGACTTTTATAGTCTTTCTATCAAATAAAGGACATTATACTTTAGCAAAGCATATGCCTCTGGGAGAAGGTGATTGCCCTTTGGGCAGTTTTCATAAGTTTCACAGCCTTGTGCCTCTATCTCGTTTATTAGAGCATTTAAAATATTCTTTGCTGTGCCATTTTGACCCTGCTCAAGTTTCTTCTTTGCGGCTTCCAACTTTGCATCCAAGCTCATCTCTATGCCCTTGTTCGTTATCCAGCCTAATGAGAATGCTTCATGTTTCATGCCTATAATATAGTCAAGGAATGAAAGGGGGTTGAAGTCCAAAGGCGGGGCTGTGGGTCCGAGGGTCTTGCCTTTAAATGCATTTATAAAAATATTCCTTTCGGGACAGTCCTCTTCCTCGGGCATCTCCTCTTCCGAAATTGTAGGCAGTTCACGCCAACCATGCGCATAATAAGTGACAATCGCAGGAAGCCCTTCGCTTTGCATGCCGAAACCATTCAGAGATGCTCCTGGCTTAATGTTAAATTCATCTGATTCATATTCATCTGAAGCCCAAGAGTATGGTGACCCGTTGGTTATACCAGTGCCCATGCCGCTCCAACCTCTTGGAGAGGTAGCATTGACAAGAGGAGAATAGTGTTCTACATAAAAAGACCATACCTCTTGCACACTTTTCTGCGAACTGCTCAGTAAGTAATTATATTTAAACCCACTGACGGTCCTTTCTGCCGAAGAGTAAATTTTGACATCTATTTCTTTTACAGAGGTAAAATATTCGCTACAAGTAATCGAAAAAGCCAGCCCCGGCATTATAAGAATCGAGATTAAACTCAGCATTAAAGCTATTTTCTTCATTTCCTCCTCCTTATTGCGGTGCTATAGATATGATAATGGTCACTGTGAATATAAGGCGGTATTCCAGTAACATCACGAATTATTTTAAATAACACCTTCTTATCCAGCCCCACACACCGATTATTATCCAAGCTCATAAATTCCCAACCCACAAACCCGATGTCCGCATTTATTCCAAGCCTGTGAGTACAGTGCCCATGACCTTTCTGCTTGCACTGAGGGGCTGTTGTATCCGCTAACCAATGATTATAAACGTCAAAAGCTCCGCCGCCTGGCAGGCTCATGTCGTTTACCCTCAAGTTAATGTATGGCGTCGTAGATTGAGAAGCATATTTTCTTGCAATCTGTTTTACGGCATAAATAAGATTCCATGTGCCATAATGGTTTTCATTGTGCTGAGAAGTAGGAGGCACAAAACGGCAAGGGTCATTAGATTTGGGCGAACCAACGAGAACGTAATACATACCTCCAGGCATGGGATGAAGCCCCTTCACCTTCACATCTATATACTTCTTTATTTCCTTTTCTGTTCCCCTAACAGTCAATATTATCTCCTCTGTTCCTGAAACTTCTGAGCTGGTATAAGTCGCAGTTTTCTCTGTCTCACCCGATGAGAAAGAAACATTTGTCGGGCTTATACTACCTTTGGGCCTTCCATCATTTATCAGGCCATGGTCATGCCCGCCTGACTTAGGGTCGGGTATGTCAACCTTTAGCTCCACAATGCAGCATCCAGCCGGCGCGGGTCTTGTAAGAGAAACTCTTACCTCTGCCTGTGTATTTCCGACACTTGGCTGCCCTGGTGGCATCTTCGGTGCTACCCAATCACTCGCAAGTGTCACATCACCAA